>DEQI01000261.1:0-5428 GCA_002360295.1 Planococcaceae bacterium UBA3370 | reverse complement strand
AATGTTAGTACCAACTTTCGAAGCCTTTTATCAGCAACAAAAATCTACTGTTTCTCGTATCGATCAATTAGTAATTGCTGATTTTATGCGATCTGGTGATTATGCGAGGCACATAGCTAAGATGCGGACACTCTATCGAACTAAAAGAATTTGTTTAATCGCAGCCATCGCTAAATATTTAGGCTCTTCCTTCACTGTATTAGGTGATGATGCAGGACTTCATATTGTATTAACACTACCACCCTATTTAACAGAGGAAATGGCCATTCAGAAAGCACATTCGGTAGGAGTTGCATTGGACCCCGTTTCACAATATTATCAGTGGGAAAAACCGACTAACCAAATTATTATTGGATACGGCGCTCCTACTTTGGAGGAAATAGAAGCCGGTGTAAAATTATTAGCAAAAGTATTCTGTAAAAACTAATAAACAAGGCTTCCAAAAAGGCATGTTGGAAGCCCCCATCTTTACAACCTCGCCATTAAATTTTTCCGCGCCTCTTGATAGATTTTGTGGTCGCAATTTTCACAAGAATATTTCCCTTTCATATTTTGCTTAAACAACTGGTACTTTCTTGTGCCTTCCATCATTTTAAATAGTTTTTTACAGCAAAAACACGTCGCTTCATAATAGTACATGGTCTAATTCCTCCTAATCTTTCATAATCAAGATTGATTTTTTAGAATAAATCATCATACATAAAATGGTTGCTAATACAGTACCGATGACACCAAATAAAACCGTTATTACTTGCACACTAAACATTTCCGCTAGAACACCTAACCATAATGTCAAAATTACTTGTAAAATATTTTGCAAAATAGCGACAACACTGCCGAATCGCCCCATCATTGGAGGCGGTACATTGTTTTGATAAAAGGTTGTGTAGCCTGCATTGCTAAACGACATGAAAAATCCGAGAATAATAAAGGAAATAAGAGCCATCCAAACATTCCATGACATATAAAAAGTAGTATAAAAAAGCAGTGTGAAGAGCATGCCAATACCTATATAACTTTTTAAAGAGAATTTTTTTGTTAGCCAAGTAGCAGCAATTCCCCCAACAAGTGCGCCTCCACCGGCAACACTTACGATCAATCCATACAAGCTATCAGAAGCAGCCAAATCATCTTTTATAAAAGTTGCCTCTTGAGAATCTAAAGCAAACGCCATCATTAAAGTCATTTGATAAATCAAAAATACTTGCATAAAAATAGGCGCTGAACGAGCATATGTCCAAACGGCAATAAAGTCTGAATTTAACATTTGAAATGTAATACGTTGTCTCTTATTCTCGATACTTTCATCAACATTCGGCAAACAATAGATGGCCAATGCACAGACAAAAAAAGTAAAGCTGTTAATCCAAATTGTAAAGGTTATATTCGTAACTAAAATAAGTATTCCTGCTATAGATGGACCGATTAAAAACGAGCCTGAGTTAAACGTACCTAATAATGCATTGAATCGTTTCCGATCTTCTTGAGCGACAAACTTTGTTATATAGTATGTACTGCTCGGGCCAAAGAAACTACTCGCAATATTGGCACAAAACAATAGGGCATAAATAAACCAAATTGAATCGAGTAACGGTATACAAAATACGAGTATTCCCCGTGCAATGTCAGTTGCAATCATGATTGTACGTTTATTTGACCGGTCGATAATTGAACCGGCAATAAAGTTAGTTAAAATTCGAGCAATAGGACCGACAATAAAAATCCCTGCCATTGCCGCTGGTGAGCCTGTTAGATGGTATACATAGAGATTTAGTGCTGCAAAATAAATCCAATTCCCTAAATAGGAAAAACTAAATCCCCCAAGTAAAAGCCCATATTTACGCAATAAATCCATTGGCATGGCCCCTTTTCTTTATAAAATAACCAACCAATCCGAAAACGCTTTCATACATATATATATATTAACAAATTTTTACTGTAATGTTTATCACAGTTTTTTCTATTTTGTGTCAATTATGATTTTCGGTCATCATCTGCTCATGCGACTGCGGCTACTCTTTCATCACAGATGAACATTGCAACTGTCGGTATTTACCTAATATTGAATGTTATTTATCTAAAAGCGATAGTTTTTTATCTTATCTCTTGTGTTATTTATCTAAAAGCAAAAGTTATTTATCTTAGGTAATTTCAAACGCATCAATTCCCAATAAATGTTATAATTGTGTTGTTTCAAATACAATGCAAAGGGGTGTTTGACATGTGGGAACAACGATTGATAGAAACGGAACGCGGAATATTTGAGCTGTTTGAAAAGGGACATGGTGAACCATTAGCTGTTACACATCTTTACAGTGCATACGATAGTCGAGGTAATTCATTTGCGAATCCTTTTACTACTGATTATAAAGTCTATTTAATCAATTTACGTGATGCGGGTCATTCAGTAACTGCCACAAGTCCTGAGGAATATAGCATGGACGTAGCAATAAAAGATTTAGAGGCAATTCGTATGGCATTAAAAATTGAGCAGTGGGTTTTTGCGGGTCATTCTACTGGAGGAATGCTTGCTTTAAAATACGCCATTCTAGCTCCTTCATCTTTAACTAAAATTATCGCAGGTGGAGCGGCAGCAAGTAGAGAATATGCCACTGATCCAAATAGTATTTATTGTTACCAAAATCCAAATTTCCAGCGTATTTTGGAAATCATGGAATGTCTAAATGATCCTTCAACACCAATTGAAACACGGCAAAAGCTTGGCTATGAATGGTCATTAATGTCCTATTATTCAGAAGACAAATTAAAAGAAGCGTTAACAAAACCAAACAGTGGTAAAACAGTGGGGCCACGTCTAGATTATTTTAGAAAAGTAGAATATGCGACGTATGATGTACGTGAGCAACTAAAAAATTTGACGGTACCTAGTTATATTTACGCAGGTAAATATGATGCACAGTGTCCATATCCATATGGAGTCGAAATAGCACAGTTAATTCCAAACGCTAGCTTTACTTCGTTTGAAAAAAGTAATCATTTTCCTTTCTCTGAGGAGGAAGAGCTGTTTCAAGCGTTTGTATCATCTACATTATAAATGAAACGGGGTGTTTGGAATGTCAATCTTTCCAAACACCCTTCTTTCTCTATATCTCTTTTCTTCACACATAATATCGTGTCCGAATGAGCTCTAGTAATTCCGAATTTTTATAGCGATCATCTTTATACATTAAATATACAGGTACAGACGGTAATTCAAACACGTCGAACGGAACAAAATTAAAGCGTCCTTCCATTTGCTCCTTATATACAATTGCTTTTGGCAAAAAAGACATGCCTAAGCCATCTTTTATAAACCGCTTTACTACATACGACTGTGAAATTTGAATTTGTTTCGAAAACGGATAATGCTGCTTGATTTGTTTCGATAGATGGTCCCAAATAGTAGGATGATGGTGTGTAAATAAGGCATATTTTGAAAATAGACTCTCAAAATCTATTGGCCCCCCTGTTTCATCATCATAGCTATCTAGCGGGATAACAAACTCCAGCTTACTATTCAATAATAGCTCTTGATTGACATTCCTTGTCGTAGCTGGCAAAAGTGAGATGCCAACATGTGCTTTCCCTTCCACAATCATCTGTTCAATTATTTTTGAATCTTCCACTAAAATAGATACGTCTATCATCGGATTGTCCTTAATAAATTCATAAATAACATGCGGCAATATTGTCTCAACCATTAATGGTGTCATGGCAATAATACATTTCTCTTTAAATCCTTTATACGCAAGCCGAAAACGATCAAGGCTATTATTCCATTGTTGTGCGATTGCTTCCGCCTCCACTAAAAAGATGAGTCCCGCATCTGTTAATTGCACACGGTTCTTCTCTCTTTTAAATAACTCAACTTGTAAAAACTGCTCAAGTTGATGAATATGTACAGTAATACTAGGCTGCGATAAATGAAGCTCCTCTGCAGCCATTCGGAAATTACACGTTTTTGCCGCGACGATAAAAGATTGAAGCCACCGATAATCCATTTTATCCTCCATTAATTAAATTATTTAATCAATTTATTTAAATATATTCAATATACTAAATTACAAATAAATTTTACACTATTTACTAGTAGGATAAAAATTTATGGGAGTGATACTAATGCAACGCAATGAACGTCAACAGTTTGAGGTTTTCGCTAAAAATGAATGTCAAAATTCTAGTCCTTTTTATGAATATTTATCTTATAAAATGGCGGAAGATGATGAGTTACTTTCATTAGCTTCAAATATTCCATTAGGTCAGCCTGTTCCAAATTTATTTTTTGCTAGCATTCATTACTTATTAATGAGCAATGAACACCCATTAAAAGATTTTTATGCATCATTTACTAATGAGCCTAAATGTGTAGAACAAGCATTTCCTTACTTTAAACAATTTGTGTTATCAAATGAACAAGCTATATTAAAATTATTTCATTCAAAGTTAGTGCAAACAAATGAAGTACGTCGCTGTGCCTATTTATATCCGATGTTGACAGAAATATATGCTACACATCAGAAGCCACTTACGTTGATTGAAATTGGTGCGAGTGCTGGTTTACAGTTAGGAATGGATTTCTATAATTACGTCTACAATGGCACAGATTTTGTTCAAAACTCGGATTGTGATGTACTAATCCAATCAGAAAATGTAGGGGTGCCTTTACCTTGTTCTCTTAAGACAAAACCTGTTATTCAAAAGCGAATGGGTCTCGATTTAAATCCAATCAATGTGAATAATCCCGAACAATATAAATGGCTACAAGCATTAATTTGGCCAGAACATGAAAATCGAAGACAACTTCTATACAATGCATCTGAAGTGATAAAGAAATTAAACATTGAGCTCATAAAAGGTGATGCGATGGTGAATATTGAAAACATTTGTGAAAACATAGATCCTGAATCGTTGATTGTTATTTATCACACACATGTTGCTAATCAAATTCCAATGCAAGTAAAACAAGATTTTATTGAGACATTGAAAAAAATAAGTGTGCAACGCCCTCTTTATCATTGCTATAACAATTTATTTGACGCTAACTTACATCAAGACTTATTACAAGATGGTATCATTAATCCCGTTAGAGTAATGGAAAAACCGGATGGCCATGCAAGAACCTTCAGTTGGGTATAGGCATTTAATTCACTAATCATCTGCTAGCTAAACATGCTATCCATTGTATTAAATTAATCATCCATTGGAAATAGTGAAGAGAGAGGACTATTTGATAGGAGATTAGCTAAATGAGCTTTTTAAATATAACTACTGAAATTATCGTTGGATTTTTCCTTCTCTTTTTTATCGTAAAATTTGTTGGCAGAAAAATTATAAAGCAAATTAGTCCTTTTACTTTTATTGCAGCTATTGTACTAGGTGAACTCCTTGGGAATGGTTTGTACCAGGATGATGTAGGATTATTTTATAT
>DEQI01000372.1 GCA_002360295.1 Planococcaceae bacterium UBA3370 | reverse complement strand
GTTCGACTCCCGCCGTCTCCATTTTCGAAAATCATTGAGTTTCAATGAACTTCAAAACCCTTGTATATCAAGGGTTTTTTATTTTGTCTATATCATATAGTTTCAATGAATATCAAACAAACGTAGTCAAAAGCGTAGTCAAAACGTATTCATAAACATTACATTTCAAGATAGCTAGCAAACTTTAAAATAGCTTCTTCTTTCGCCTTCTTCGTAACGTGTGCATAGATGTTCATTGTCGTTTGTACATCACTATGCCCTAAACGATCCTGTACCTCTTTTAAGCTAACACCTGCTTCAAATAATAGTGAACAGTGAGTGTGACGTAAACCATGTGTAGTGATTGTTCCTAGCTTATACTTCTTCTGTACATGTACTATCCACTTACGAGTTTTCGTAGGCTGTAAATACTCATTCACTTCATTACTGAATACAAGTTGCTTCGGTTGAATTGTATTAAAGCCGAGCACTAAATAGTCCTGCTTTTGCTTCTTCTTCCATTCCTTCATAACAGCCATTGTTTTATCATCCATTTTAATTGTACGTGCTACTCCCGTTTTCGTCGTTTTCACATATAGCTGATTATCTTTCCCACGTGATAGGGCCTTATTAATATGTAGCTCGTTTGTCGTGAAGTTTAAATCATTCCAAGTTAAAGCAAGTGCCTCTCCTTTACGCATACCGCTAAACGCTAGTAAACGGAAAAGGGCATAGGCTTTGTAGTTACTTTCTTGTTCTAAGCATGACAGGAATTGAATAAGCTGCTCACGTGTGTAGAAGTTTTCCACTTTCTCGCTACCATCATCTACAATTCGCTTTTTCGCTATATTTACAGGTACTTCAACATGTGTAAATGGATTTGTTTGTAGGAAGCCACGTGTAATTGCAAAATCTAATACCCTCGCTGCATACGATTTTACTGTACGGAACTTCTTTAATTTCCCCGCCCATTCATTGACATGCTTTTGGCATATATCAATCGTAATTTTTTCTATTTTATATGCACCCATAGCAGGTAATATATGATTTTTAAAAATGCCAGTTGTTTTAACAAATGTACTTTCCTCTATGCCAATTTCATATTGAACCACCCAAAGGTCATAAAGCTCCTGATACGTTTCAGCACGCTCTTTTTTGTATGTACCTCTCGCTACATCAAGCTTTAACCGTGCAAGTGCTAGGTCCGCTTCCTTACGTGTTTTAAAGCCCCGCTTCATTGTCCGCTTCTGTTTACCTGTTAATGGATCAATCCCTAAGTAAGCTGGGAATTCATATCGTGTTTCACCATTCTTTAGCTTATAGCTTTTAATTGGCGATACTTTCTTTTTGGTCATTGTAGTATTTCCTCCTAAATCAGTTGCGGGGGCAAATGATAAAAGAGAGGATTTACCTCATGATTATTATAACGAATCATACGGTAAATCCCCACCATTAATTAAAAACTATGTTCTTGGAAGAAGCGGTCAATTTCCTTACGAGATATACGCTTTACACCATCAATTTCACATACTTGTAAACCCATTGTACGATACTTCATAAGCGTGTTGTATGAGACACCAGCGTACTTTGCTCCTTCTTTTAGGGAAAGCCACCCACTATCCACAAACTCATGATGAGCGGCTTGTAGTGCCTTTTGTACGGCCTTTAATACAATTCCTTCGAAGTCAATAACTGTTAAATCTGTATTCATTTCGATTGCTCCTTTTCACTATGTCCCCGCAATTTAATTGCTGTTATGGATTTATACGAGGTGGGGAGAAAGTTGTTAAGTGACAACATCTTACTTTTTCAAAATATGATAGACTCATTTGGTAAGTGTTAGGGGATTTAATGATTTTACAATGTAGGAGGATTAATAGTTGAATAGTCACGGAGAAGTTAGTAAAACGTATGAGTGTACACATGTTGTGAAGAATAAAACATTTGATAAAAAGGAAAAGGTAGTTGAACTTTCAAAATTAGAGACATATATAGTGAAGGAAGTTTACTGTGCTAAATGCGAAAGTTGGCGGGAAACAGATAGCCGATATTTTATTACAGATATAATGTGCCCTGAATGTGCCGCACATTGGGAATAATATTAACCCGCCACTTTAAATGAAAAAGCGCTCAAATGGCGAATACATAGACATGCCATTATAAAATGAAAATGGCTCAAAGCAGTTGTTAGAACATTTTTTTGTTCTAGTAGCTGCTTTTTGTTTTGTACTAAATTAGGTAGGTTGAAAAAACTTTTAAAATTAATTTAACTGTGCTGAATTGTCCTCGTATAAGTCTTAGGAGGACGGAAAAACCGACCTTATTAAAATTTTCTTACAAAACGATTTAACTATGAAAATTAGCTTGCGTATAAGTCATTAACGGAGGTGAAGCATCTTGGAAGTTAACAACTAGAAAGTGGCTTCAATTATATGAGCGTAACTTTTTGAAGGAAGTGAATTGTTATTGCTTGTCAAATCAAATTCAATCACTGAACAAATAAAAAGTAACGTTTTATTAGGGATTTTATAAATACCCCCCGATACCCAATGAAACAAGTGTCAGAACTGTATTGAGCGGGAGCTATATGATGCCTACGAGAAATTTTTGATGATGTTCGGTGCGTTAATAAAGGAGAAATATAAAGATGTCAAAGAAATCAGTTATCCCAGAATATTTATCGGCATTTGCCCAAGATAATAATACAGAAATAGTAATGACTGCGAATCATGGTTATGTCGTCGCGCCTCAAAAAATACTGCGCTGCTATCGCTTGAGTGATTTTGAAAAATTACTCTTGTTAGAACTTTTATCGTATATGGGAGAAAATAATTATGCTTTTCCTAGTCATAAAAGATTGGCATTTAAATTAGGAAAGAAAAGTGTAAGTTCAATAAAAAAAGCATTAAATTCTTTGAAAGATAAAGGTTTTATCACGTGGACAAAAGGGCGGGGAGATATAGGGTCTAATCGTTACTATTTATCGGAACTAACAGTAAACCCTTATATCATCCTAAGTGAGTTTGTTCATTATTTTGTGGAACGTATATTGGAGAAATATAGAAATGAAATTTCGTATGAAAGTATTTATGGTCCTATATTAAGTCTTGTTGAAAAACAAACATTCGATTTGGAGACTCAAGATGTATATGGAATATGTTTAAATCACTTATTTAAAAACAGTGAGTCAATGAATCGAATCGATATGTATGATTTATTAGCAGAACATTTAATACATTGCATCAGTATTAATGCCAATATTGCAATAAAAATTAATACACTAGAATTAATAACAGATCATTTTGAAGAATATCATCCTCATCTACAAATAGACGAGGAAGATCATGAAATATATAAAGAATTAAAAGGACCTAATGATTCTAAAGAATTTGAAATTATAGGTAACCATTTACCGCCAGAAGTTTTAGAAATAGCCAGGAGAGAGTATCCGAAAATTGAAGCTTTTTTAGAAAAACAAGAAGAATATACACTATACAAATGGTTTTTATATGATTCATTTTTACCGAATCCATCATTTACTGCTTTGGTCGAATGTAGTGTTGAAGATTTTCACTTGTTATCTGAGCAGGATTTAGTGGGAATGATAAAAAAAGAATTTACCATTCCAATGGTCAAAGTATTTTTAATGAATGTCTATCTAAGTGATGCGGTAAACAACGAATTGGAAAAAGTAAAAGGTTAAAGGAAAGGTAGTTTACTGGAAATTGAAAGTAAACTACCTTTTAATATGTTAAATTTGAGGCTGTAACCCTAGCTACACAAATGTCTAGGGGGTAGGCTTTTTAATGACTAATTTAGGCATTTATATGAATAGAGGTAGGTAATCTAATGACAGTCCTCGGGTGGGAGAAGAGCTACAAATAATATAAGAATATAAATATAAGCTACAAGTATAAGGTTTAAAATTAACTCCTGTCATTTTTAATGACAGGGTGTGATTGAAAGGATGAATTGGAAAAATTAAGTGATATATAGCTAGATTTCTACGGTAAATATAGTAAGTTTATTGAATAAAGTTAGTATTTTATAAGACAAATATAATAGAAATGTAATCTATACGACTAAGCTTCTTTCTATAAAGGCTTTAAAAAGGTTGATGCGTGGTGCGTTTCCCTACAAAGAATGGGCACCAAACTGCAACAAATTAAGTTAAAAGCCGCTCGTTACGCATCAAATTTTAATTGTCTTTCCATTGTAGTAAGGATTCGATAATCGCCAATACTTTTTGTTGATCCTCTTTAGAACGTCCTTCTAGTAATGTGATAATTTGTTCAAGCTCGATACTTAGCATTTGTGATGTAGCGTGAGGGCCTTGAAAAAATTCTGCTAATGTAATATCCATAGCAGCGCATACTTTAGCAAGGCTTTCAACAGTCACATTCTTCTCTCCACGTTCCAATTGTCCGATGTAAGTGTTATGGAGAGCAGCTTTAAACGCTAATTCTTCCTGACTAAGCTTTCGTTCTTTCCTATAGTAACGGATTTTTTCTCCGATATGGTTTGTTAAATCAGACATTTGATCACCTCTACTATATAGAATTGATGAATTGTAGGGTTTTATCCATATACTAAAAGTATTTTTTAATAAAAATGAATACTATTGTTATTGTTTGGTCGTTAAGTTATGCTAAAGGTGACCAGAATTTATCGATAGGAGGAGCTTTTATGACAGACGAGCAAAAGCCAATAAAGGACGTTACAGGATACGATGATCACTCTTTAATGAACTGTATATGGGAAATGGGATATAAAATGGAGGAGTTGAAAAAAGGTTATTATCAAAAATACTTCCCTAAAGATTTAAAGCGTGCATGGGGATTTAATTGCTATCACTGTGATAAAAGAGTCCAAAGTGATAAGGACGAATCATACTATATTGTTACAATGGTTTGGAAAGATATAAATCAGATAGGTAAGCGTTTTTGTTCTAAGGAATGCTCGGATGTATTTTTCAATGAATCGATGGAATGGTTGTTGAAGAAGCGACAGGAATATGAAATTAAAAGAGCGCAATTACACAAGGCAAGTAAATAGTAAGGTAATGAACACGTAATGTCATTTGATGTTGCGTGTTTTTAAATGTTGTAACCTAATATTTTTAAATGTGGTAAATTTTGATATAGTAAAAGGGAGGAGGGGATATAATGATTACTCATGAAATAATTGATTCCATAGTAGAACTCGCAGATGAAAACGGTGGAGATAGTGCAACAGATGGTTTTGAATTTCAAATGTCTACTGCAATCTACCTTCTATTTAGTGAAATGTTAATAAATAGCAAAAATAATACAAATGAAAGTATTTTAATATATGAAAAAGTAGAAGATTTCATAATTTTTAATGACCGCATTAACCTATATCAAGCCAAAAGTACAGGTAGAAGTCTAACACCTAATTTGTTATATTCTCCTACGAGAAAGACTGAAGCAGACGATTCAGGGCTATCTATTATTGAAAAAATGAATGTAAATTATTTGAGAGTAAAAGATAAAGCCTCAGATGCAACTGTACTTACAACATTAATTGTTTGTGAGAATCAAAAGTTTTCGAAAAAATTGTCAAATAGGATAGAGAGAATAGAGGATTTAAGAGAAATTAACTTCAATGATTTAAGCGAAACGGCAAAAATAGAAATAATTAATAAAACTCAGTTTGATGAATATGATTGGACAAATATCAATGCTCGCAGAATTATTCCTAAAAGTAGGCACGAAGAAGTTACCAGAGTATATATAGAAGATGTGGTATCAGAAATGCTTGGTGAGAATAAAATAAATAGTGCTGCTTTATATACTAGCTTGACGTACGAGTTGAAAAAAATCCGAAGAAATAAGACAAAGTTATCTAGTAACTTTTTAAAATCAAAAATTACTCAATTTAGTGAAATAGAAAGCACCATAAAATTTAATGACTATGTTTATCTATTAAATGAACTGGATAAACGTAATATCAAAATAGCTAAAAGTTTTACCCAAATTCAAAATAATCTAATGATAAAAAATCATCCTGTTCAAAATGATTATAAGGACGTTAAGAAATTATTTATTAACAATGATTTTGAAGAGTTTGATGAGGTAATTGATACAATTGAAAACTCATCAGAATTGAAGTTAATGCGACGTAGGTTACCTGTTCATGAAATAAAAGCATTAGCATTAATTGTAATGGTGAAAGAGGTGATAATGTGAATTTAATAATTAAAAAGTTTTCAATCTTATCTGCTGAAAAAGAGAAAGCATTTAGCGAAACTTTTACTTCAGGGATTAATTTAATTGTAGGAGAAAAGGATACTGGAAAAACAACATTGTCACGTTCAATTTTATATACGTTTGGATGTGATGTTAAAGACACATCTATAGTCAATAATACATCTAACATTTATATTATAGAATTTAGAATCAATAATGAAGAATATATTTTGGTTAGACAAAGGTTAAAGCAAGGAAGAGGGAAGAATTGTTTTAAAATAGTAGAGTGCAATGGAAATGGAATTAATACATACTATGACACGAAAACCTTTAAAGAGAAGTTGAATGAAATATTAAATATAAAATTAGTAACTCTTGATAAGGGAGGGGCTGAAACTAAACTATATCCTAATCATATTTTCCTTCCTTTTTATACGGATCAGGACAATAGTTGGCAATCTTATTTAACTGATACTTTTACTGGTATTAATTTTATTCAAGATTATAAAAAAATAATTTTAGAATATTTCACTGGTGCAAGAAGTAATGAATATTATGAACTAAAGTTACAAAAAGATACTCTTCTACAAAAATTGCAAAGAACTAATGCAACAATTAAAAGTAAGGAAATGATAATTGAAGAAAACCTGAAGAATATAAAAATTTTAGAAGATATTGATATAGAGAACTTTAAAAGAAATTATGAACTAGTATTAAATATGTTCAATACAATAATCGAAAGTGAACATTATTTAAAAAATCAACTAAATCAAAAAATATTTGAAAAAAATACATTAGAAGAAATGGAGGGGGCACTTAATAATTCAATTGACGAAATTATAGAAGAAAACCTAGATAAAGAATGTCCTACATGTCACCAGAATATTATTAATAGTTTTGAAGAAAATTATAGTTTGCTATTGGTGAGGCAGAATTTGATTAAGGAACGAGAAAAAATCAGATTGGAATTAAACGATGTACAAACTAGTATTAATGAAATGTATAGTAAACTAGATCAAACTTTAAACATTGGTGATGAATATAAGGAGAAATTACAAGCTGATGCTAATGTAATTTCATTAGGCGAAAGAGCGGATAGTTATGCCCTGTCACGAGTGAATATTAAATTGGAGGAAGAGTTGAAAAAAGAAAAGTCAGAAAAGATTTCTATAGAAAATCAACTTATAAATATAGAAGAAAGCCTTAGAAAATTAAATTCGGTAGATGTGACAAGTAAATATCAAAAATTAATGATAGCAGCATTTAAAGATTTAAATATTCAATTCGCTTATAAAAATTACTATAAGTCTAACTTAGAATCTGTAAATATAACTCTCTCAGGTGCATCAAAGGTACAGGCTTTTATAGCCCAATACTTAACAATATATAAAATGAGTATTGAAAATGAAAATACAATTCATATCCCTATGTTTATTGATACTTTTTTAAAGGATGATTTTAATAATATTGAAATTGATAAAACAGCTAAATTTATTTTTTTATCATTACAGGATAAACATCAGTCTTTTGTATTTATAGCTGATAATGAACAAACTTTGAAATCAATTGAAGATTATACATTTACTCAATTGGATTTAAAAGAACCATTTAACATCCTTAATAAGGAGTATGAAGAAGTATATAAACAATATAATGGGTGGATTGAATAAATAAATAAGAACGTTTTTTATAAGCATTAACACGGATTTAATAATATTGTGAGGGTTATATAAAGGGGAGATTAACTAATTTAGTATGGTTTTCCACCCACCAAATGCTCCATTAAGAAAATCATAATATCGTCAATAACAGATAAATTTTAGTCTATTATTGACGACTTTTTTATTATGTTAATTATGATAAAATTAAAGTTATAGATTTTGAGATCGGAGGAAGAATTGTGGCTGCAATAAATGACTTAATTAACCAAATTTCGGATGTACGCCTTAGAGCAAGATTGTCTGATGAAGTAGCATATTTAACGAAAAGGAAAAAATTCGGTTTAGTCTTTGAAGAACACTTACCAGAGAAAGCATTACTATTCAATTCAGAATTACAGGTTGGGATGTCTGTCTGTTATAAAAACAAGTCTGTTGATGATGCATATCTAGTTACAGCTATAAATGATAACGAAGTCACGCTAAGAAACTTGAAGACAGGTGAGTTATTTACAGAGGAAAAACAGAAAATAGTTCAATTTCGTAAATTTGGAGAAGCTGTCTTTCCGATGTTAAAACACGTTGATTCAGTGCAAAACGGCCCAAAAGATGCTGCTTGGCATATGCTAATTGAAGCAGATAATTATCATGCCCTTCAATTGTTAGATTATCTTTATCCTGGAGAAGTCGACTGCATTTATATTGACCCTCCGTATAATACGGGAGCCAGAGATTGGAAATACAATAATAGCTTTGTAGATAGTAATGACGAATGGCGACATAGTAAGTGGTTAGCTTTTATGAAACGTCGTTTAGAATTAGCAAAAAAACTTTTGAAGCCAGATGATTCAGTTTTAATTATCGCAATTGATGACAATGAAATGTTTGCTCTTGGTATGTTGCTAGAAGAGCTATTTAAAGGCTCAGAACGTCAAATCGTTGATATTACTATAAATCCAAAAGGAAAAGCTCGTGATAAACGACTTTCACAAGTAGATGAATATCTTTTAGTGGTATATTTCGGGAATAGTGGAGCTCAAGAAATGATAGATGGAGAAGAACTAAAGGAGATAAGATGGCCTTATTTAAGACGAAGTGAAGCATCATCTGTTCGTTCCTCTCGAAAAAATCAATTCTATCCGATCTATATAGAAGATAAAACAAAAAAAATCATAAAAATTGGTGAACCAATAACAACTGAGGTAGATAGAAATAGTGTCCCGCAAATTGAAGGTTGTACAGCTGTGTTTCCTGTGAATGAGGAAGGTGTAGAAATGATTTGGGGGTTAACAGGACCAAGCCTTCAATTAGCGTTAGATGAGGATTATGTACAGGTTAACTTTAATAAAAAAAATAAATTTCAACCATATACAATAAAGTATGTAACAGCTCCATCAATCGAGAAGGTGAAAAATGGAGATTATAGTGTTGTGGGACGAAGAGCTGATGGTTCAAAGATTGTTGTTAGTACCCAAAGTTCATCTAAGAGAAAAACAACGGTCTGGAGGAAAAATCTGTACGACGCCAATAAGTATGGTACACAGATTGTCAGCTCAATTATTAAGAACAAACAATTTCCTTTTCCAAAATCATTATACGCTGTTCATGACACTCTCAAATGCTTTTTGAGTAATAAGAAGGATGCACTTGTAGTTGATTTCTTTGCAGGTAGTGGGACAACTTTACATGCGTTGAACTTATTGAATTTAGAAGACGGAGGTAATAGAAGAGGGATTTTAGTAACTAATAATGAAGTTTCTTCGAGGGAAGAGACCGATTTGCTAGGCAAAGGATACTTGCCAGGTGATGCTATATGGGAGAACAACGGCATATGTCGTTCCGTGACTTGGCCACGTGTGAAGCACTCAATATTAGGTGTAGATACCGATGGAGTTCCAATCGATGGGAATTATTATCTTGATAAGTATCGAATGACAAGTAAGAAAAGAACGGTTAAGCAGATTGACTATATATCTCCATCTAAGATGACGACTGTTGCACAAAAGAAAAAGATTATTTCTCTTTTAGGAACGCAAAGAATTACAAGTACAAAACTTGTAAACTCGGGTGCTTTTGCAATAGACGATGAAAAATCAACAGCAATTCTATTTGATTTGTCATATGAGGAAGAATGGTATCAAGCGCTCGAGGGAAAAGATAATGTCACTGAGGTGCTAATTGTTACAGAAGATAAATCAGCTTATAAAAGAATTTCTGAGAATAGTATTGAAATTCTTGGTACCAAAGATTCATTCTCTCAAGAAGAAAGAGCAATGTCGGAAGGTTTTAAATCGAACTGTGAGTATTTTACATTAGACTTTTTAAACAAGGATGATGTTGAGCTAGGAAATGAATTCGATAGTATTCTTCCTATTTTATGGGCTAAGTCGGGTTGTGTTGGAATGCGCCCAGAGAATGTCAAAGATGTTGATTTTATTTTCCCAATCGAAAGTAATTTTTCAGTATTAATTAATGAGTATGCATTTGCTCAGTTCAAAGAAGAAATGAAAAATCATGTTGGTATTGAATATGTTTATATAGTTACGAATTCAAATGATGCTTTTTCAGAAATGGCTTCAGAATTTTCGGGTGTCAATAGTTATCAACTGTATAAAGATTACTTAGATAATTTCATGATACAAGGAGTGTAAAATAATGAGAACAGTATTATATCCATTTCAAGAAAAAGCACTGGTTAGTCTTCATAAAAATATTGAATTTGCACAATCAACCAAAGAGCAATTTGATAAAAATTCAGTAATCTCATTTTCTTCTCCGACAGGTTCGGGGAAAACAATTGTACTTACAAAGTTATTTGAAGAAATATTGTTCGGTTCAGAAGTAAATGAAGGTAATAAAAATTCAATATTTTTGTGGCTATCCGATTCGCCAGAGTTAAATAAACAAACGCAAAGCAAAATTGAAGCACAATCAAATAAGATAAATGTAAGCCAATTGGTACAAATTGATCAGGCGTTTGATAAAGAATTTTTTGAATTTGGTCATATCTACTTTTTAAATATTCAAAAATTAGGGGCGGATAAGAAACTCACTACAAATTCAGATGAACGAGAATATACAATCTGGGATACAATCGAAAATACAGCTAGACGGTACCCTTCAAATTTCTATTTGGTTATCGATGAAGCCCATAGAGGTGCTGTCAATAATGCCAAATCAGAAAAGAAGGCACAGTCCATTATGCAGAAGTTTTTGTTAGGTAGTGTAGAAGATAAGTTAACTCCAGTACCACTAACAATTGGGGTGACTGCGACACCTGAAAGATTTATGCAACTTATTGAACAAAGTGAATCACTTGCATTAAAGATAATGATTAAACCAGAGGATGTTCGAGATTCAGGATTGATAAAAGACCGAATTAAAATCGCCTATCCTGCTTTAATGATAGATAATGAGGTGACGATGCTAAATGAAGCATTAACTGATTGGGACAATAAAGGTAAGCAATGGAAATCATATTATGAAGATGGCCATGATGATACTTTGGTTAAACCTATTATGGTTATTCAAGTTGCTGATGGTTCGAAGGATAATGTTTCCAATACAAATTTATCTTTAATCGTTGCAACCATTGAAAAATATCTTGAAAGAGAGTTAAAAGATGGCGAACTGATACAAACTTTCGATTTTAAATCATCAGTGGAGATAGGCGGTAAGGTCATCCCATATGTTGAACCATATAGAATTCAAGATGATGAGAACATCCGATTTGTTCTTTTCAAGATGAATCTGTCTACAGGATGGGATTGTCCTAGAGCTGAAACAATGATTTCCTATCGTACGGCAAACGATGCTACCTATATTGCTCAGCTACTTGGTCGTATGGTTCGAACACCACTCGCCCGAAGAATTAATACTAATTCTGAATTGAACTCTGTTTCGTTGTACCTCCCTGGATACGATCAAGAAACGGTTAATAGAGTAGTTATTTCTCTTCAAGAAAGTGATGCGCTTGTTCCGAGTGAAACAGGGACAAAGAGAACACTCGTTGATTATGTAAGAAATACCGAATTTGAAGAACTATTCCCCAAGCTTAATTTATTAACTACATATGAAGTTCCAGGGAAAAGTTCACTTTCATTCTTGAAGCAGTATTCTAGATTATCAAGGCTATTGACTATGAATCAGCTTGATAGGGAAGCTCAGAAAAATACGTACGATGCAATTGTTACAAAAATGCGAGAATTAATTGAAGAAATGAAAACCGAAGGTGAATTTGATTCAATCCGAGAAACAATCGAAAATATTGGTGTCAATCAAATTGAATTTAGTATGAGAGACAATTTGGTCGATACAACAAATGAGTATTCATTAATAGCGGATGTAGTTGATATATCGACGGCATTTGATAAGCTTAAGAGTTTATTTGATGGTCTAAATGTTTATTATTGGTCTAAATACACTAAAGTAGAAAGAAATTATCGCCAACTTAAACTTGAAGTACTTGTTTTATCTAAGTCTGAAAAGCAGATGAAAAAATTATTTACTTACTGCGAAAATCAATTTAATGATTTATATGAAACGTGGAAGTTTGATATTGCCAATCAAACAGAAGATATAGGTTCTGAGTTTAAGCGACTTCTTTCGCAAGTAGAAAATCCAATTGAAAAGCCATTTTATCTTCCAAAGGTTGTTGGATATACTGTAAGTGAAAAATCGATTGAAATTGAAAAACATATTTACGTTGATGCACAAGGTGAATTCAAAATTGATCTTAATGGTTGGGAAAAAGATGTTGTAAAAATAATGCTTGAAAAAGCTGATGTGTATGCATGGTTAAGAAACCCAGATAGGAAATATTGGTCAATGTGTGTTCCGTACGAAGATGCTGGAAAAATTATTCCTATGTACCCAGATTTCATCTTTATTCGTAAGCAAAATGATAAATATGTATTTGATTTATTTGACCCACATGATTCGAGTAAAAATGATAATGTACCAAAAATTAAAGGTCTAGCTCGTTATGCTGAGAAGTTTTGGAATTTGTTCCCGAGAATTGGACTAATTCGAAAGCAAAAAGGGAAAGATAAGCAAGAACGCTATTATTTATTAAACGTGTCCAACACCAATGTTAGAAAAAAAGTATTAAAAATAACGACTGATGCACAATTAGATGATTTGTTTTTAGAATATGGCGAATCATTGTAATGCACTTAATTTTCAAGACTTTTCAGTAATAGCCTAATAGTATTTATTTTTCTGTTCTAATAGAACGATGACTTAAGAAGAAATCTTGCACCACAACTGTTATTTTTAATCGAACGTAGTCAAAAACGTAGTCAAAAAAATCAATTGCCCCCGCAACTATTGATATATCAGTATTTTAAGACGGTAGGTTCGACTCCCGCCGTCTCCATAATTGAATTTTCTAGAGTTGTCTAGAGTGTTCAAAACCCTTGTATATCAAGGGTTTTTTCTATTTTTATTGTACTGAGTTTTCTGGGCTTTTCAGTAGAAACTGGCTAAAAAACTGGTCACTTTTGGGTCAATTTTATGAGTTTAAGTACGTCACAAACTTATTAATTGTGTCATTTTTTGCACGCTTTGATAGGTGCGTATATATGTTGAGCGTTGTTTGCACATCTGTATGACCTAATCGTTCTTGTACTTCTTTGACACTTGCACCCGCTTCGAAAAGTAAAGAGCAATGCACATGGCGAAACGAGTGAACATGTGTATAGGGCAAGCCGTAAGTGTCGATGATTTTCATGAGCCATTTTCTGGGGACCGTTTGTTGCAATAAGCCATTTTGTTAGTTTGTAAACATTAATTGGCTTTTGTCATTCACATTTGGAAATTTAACTTGCTGAATCCTTTTCCATTCAAATAAGATGCTGCATGTTTCATTATCGATTAAAAGCTGGCGTATCGTATCGGTTTTCGTTGATTTGATATAAAGCTTGTTATTTTTACCTCTTGAAAGAGCTTTTGTAATGAGCAGTTCCTTTGTATCGAAATTTATATCTGACCAGGTTAATGCAAGAGCCTCCCCTTTACGGATACCTGAAAAAGCAAGCAGGTAGTAAAATGCGGTTATTTGAGCGTTACCAAGTTGCTTTAAGCATTGAAGAAAGTTAATTAGCTGCTCTTTTGAATAGTAGTTGACCTCGGTATCTAATACAGCAGAAGCTTTGATTTTAGGTAGATCCACTAGCTTGAATGGATTTGAACTGATGTACTCACGCTTAATAGCGAAATCAATTACTTTAGAAGCGTAAGTTTTAACCATTCGAAATCTTTTTAGTTTCAAGGAACATTCATCAACAAAGCCTTGGCAGATTGCTACACTCAATTCGGTAGTGACCTAATGCAGGTAGAATATGATTCTTGAAAATTCCTAGCGTTTTGACAAAGGTGCTTTCTTCGACCGTTCTTTCGTAGTGTTGAATCCAAACATTATATAGATCCTCGTATGTTTCAGTTATAGGCTTCTTATATTCCCCTTTACTAACTTCGACTCTTAATTGAGCTAAAGTGAGACTAGCCTCTTTTTTTGTTAGAAAGCCTCGTCTAGTAACGTGAATTTGTTTGCCTGTTTGGCTATCTATTCCTAAATAAAGCTTAAACATGTAGTAGGTCTTGCCATCTTTTTTTGTATACGATTTAATAGGGTCTTTCATTAAAATGCCTCCTAGAACCATACAGGGAAACTAGGGATACAGTTAATGCTGCGATTAACTATATTGTAAGTATAACTTATAAAAAATGGTTTCCCAATAAATCAGCTACCTTTATTTTGGAAGCATTTAATGGAGAAATAATTGTGATAGCAAAAGGCTATTTGTAATTAGTGGTTGTATATTTGCAAAATCCTTTATTACACTACACAATTGAAACAAACGATGCATTAAGGATGTGATGATTTTGGGTACACAAAAGATAAATCTTTATGTTGATGATTTAAGAGATTGTCCGAGTGGTTTTGTCGTGGCAAGAACGTTTCAAGAAGCAATTCACTTACTTGAAAATCACGAAGTAGATATACTTTCTCTTGACCATGATTTAGGAGAGGATCTAAAAGGTAATTTATTGCCAACAGGTTATGACTTAGTAAAATATATTTGTGAAAAAGGGTTACGGGCAAACAAAATATATATACATACGGACAACCCTGTTGGTAGAGAGAATATGTATCAAACACTGCATGGGGCAAAGCGAAGAGGTTTCATTGATTCAGATATTGAAATTTACCACTATCCGATTATTAAAAATAAGTACTCTGGTTAGTTATTTGAAAAACATTCCATTAAATTATTGCATACTCAATAGCAATCAAATAAGGGATTTCATTACTTATTGTGGAAACCTGTTAAAAATTGAGTAAGAACAAGTGCCAAAATACAAATGTACTTTGGCACGGATTGAAATTCAATAAACAATCATTTATACAGTTTGATTAAATGACTTTACTTATATATTACCTAATTCAGGGATGCAATGAATATACAAATCTATTGTTGTTTTTATATTTGTATGACCTAAGAAGTTTTGGATAAATTCAACATCTTTTGTTTGGTAATATATGCGAGCAGCACAAGTGTGACGTAAACCGTGAACTGGAACAAGTTTTAGACCATGTTGAGTTTGGAACTTTTTTAACCAACGATTTAAATGAGAGTAGTTGTATAAAGCAATTTTATTGTTTAGGAAGATAAACTGTTTATCTCCTTGATGCTCAAGATTTTGCAACTTTAATTGCTCTGCTTGGAGCTCCTGCCATTTACATAATGCTTGCAAAGTTTCCTCATCAATATCAAGCGTTCTATCACAATAGCTCTTCGGAACTTTAATATAAGGCTTATTCAATTCGTCCGAACTAATGGCTTGGTGAATACGAATTGTTTTATTTTGAAGATCAATATCTTGCCATTGCAGTGCAAGAAGCTCAATTTTGCGTAAGCCTAAATTTATAAGCAAGAGAAAACTTGCGATTTTTGAAATGTCATCTGTTGCTTTCAACTTTTGAATAAATTCGGCCGATTCATCTGAGGTATAGAATAATTTTTCAATTTTTTGATTGCCTTTCATAATTCGTTTCTTTTTTCCATAAATGTAAATAACTAAGATCAATAGGATTTTTTGAAATGATGCCGTATTTGACCGCATGTTGTAAGCATTTTATTAGTTCGCTTGCTACCTTTGATGGTCTGATTAATTTTATTTTCCATACTTCAAATGACTGTAAAGTATCTTGATAGGAAATATCTTTAACCTTTAAATGCCCATAAAACGGAAGGGTGTTATTTTTAAACATACCTTTAATTTTCCCTAAAGTACTTTTTTCGATGGCACAACTTTGAAGGTGTTTTTCATAAATAGCATGATAAAATTGCTCAAATGAAAGATTTGAATTATCCGTATTATTTTTTTGAAGCATTTCTGCTTGCTTTTAAGATAAAAAGCTTTTGCTTCAGTTTTTGTTTTAAATCTACGCTTTGTAATGTCGATTTTTTTGTATCTTTAACAGCCTTGTCTATTGTTGTCATTAAAATGATCTCCTTTTGTGTTTTCTATTATTTTTGTACATTGGTTAAAAAGGTGATTGATTTCCGTTTCTGAGAATCTCTTGCTTCGACAAATTGAATTACCTTTACGCCATTGATCAATAAGCATTTTTCAAAGATTTGTTCAAGGTTATTATCAAGAGTAAATTCAAGCTTTGTTTCAATGTTTTTTTATGCTTTGTGTAATTAAGTTTTCCATTTATTTGTTCCTGTGTAATGGATAGTAAGTGTTATTAAGCCATGTAGGTTGCTGAAGCATTATTACGACATTCTATACACTTCCAGAAAAGATGATTCAAAAAAAGTGTGAGACACATCAAATCAGATATTTATAAGCTTTCTAAGTTGGACAGAAGCTAAGAAGAAGCGAGGTCGTATAGGGGGCAAGAACAGCTATTGATGAGAAGAAAAAGAAACAAGTTAGAGCTTTGTTTGAAGCAGGAGAGAGTGCGAATGATATTGCTTAGGAATATGGAATTGGGAGAGCAACGGTCTATAAGATTATAAATGATAATAATTAAATTGATGAATTTGTCGAATATTGAAATTTATGGTAGAATTATATTGTTATTAAATTAAATTCTGATTGGAGTGTTGAAATGAGATTTACTGAAAAGTTTTTCCTGCCATCACATAGACAAGCAGATTATGATTTTATAAATATTCGAGTAGATACAGATAATTTGCTTTTCTTAGATCCCACAAGATTTGTGTTAAACGATGATATATTCTCTAAAGAATGTAGTAAAATTGTTCAAGACTTTTTTGATACAATATTTAATTTATATTTGGCGAATAAAATGTCGGAAGCTAGGAAGAATTTTTCCTCTTCAGGGGAGTCGAATGAAATTTTTTTAGGTTATACAAATGGTTTTCCAAGAGGAAATGGAAATTCAGAAGAATCATTAACGAATGTTTTCAATTATGTTCATAATAAAGGTTTATTAACTAAAAAGGTTGTAGGTAGAATTGAAGACTTTCATATCTTTGTACCAGACTTCGGCGAAGATTTATTATCAGATTTAGTGGCAAGTTTAATTAAAAAGAAGTTAATAGAATTTACCCAAGAACAGTGCGAGAAATATGGAATTATTATGGATAAAAAAGTGAAAATGAATTATTGGAATCATACGAGACATAGTTGGTATACAATTGAAGCTATGCTTCCCCAAGTAAATGGTTATGCAATTGTATTGATTCCTAAAAATATGGCAGTTAGTAAGTTCCTATATACTCCTTCGAATTATTGGACTCAAGTAATTAGTGGATGGAGACAAAAATATCATAAAGAAAATGATACTAAGCTTCATCGTGACAATGTAGGTAGAAATGGATTTGTAAAAAAAGAAACAATAAGAGAACTTGAAGGTAATGGAATGACAGAGAAAGAATATTTAATTGAACAGACTATAAAAGATATTTCTCGTATTGTTAGTTTCAGGAGAAATATTGAAAATACCCAAAGAGGTTCCAATAATAATCAATTAAGTGATGAAGATTTAGAAAATTATATTTTAGCTTCTTATGATAAAATTCCAAGATCAATTAGTTAGGCAGTTATATGTAACTGCTTTTTTTACGATTAGAATTAGGATGGATAAATAGTGAATTAATTTAGCATGAGGGATAGAATGTTCTATTTTTAATTAGAATAAATAAAAAATTTAATGTTATATCTGGAAAAGGTAAATGTTTTAAGGAGTTTATTAAATTCGACTTTTTCAATTCTTTGATCGGAAGCTTCCATCTATCGGATGTTCAAAGTTTATTATTTTTTGTTTCTTCAAATTTGTTTCTATAAGATCATTTTGATTTAGTAAATAAAAATAAAAAAGAAATGGACTTTGATTAAAGCCATTTCTTCGAGATGAAACATGCAATACAGCAATTGTATAAATATTTTTATTTCGAAAACAAGCTGAATACAAGATATATATTTCAGCTATTTCTAAGGGGAAAATTTCAATACAAAAATTATGAAAGAGTGAAGTCGAATTTCTGCTGAGCATCGGCCGTCTCTTTTTTTAGTAAATTACGATACTGATTTAAAGTGTTGTTGTGAAATACATTATTCTCATAATTGTGTAACTTTAGGAGATATTTCAAAGAAGTACATCTATAAATGGGTTTTCGGTATAGGCCGTTTTTAAATTTATCTTTATCTCCAAAAAAAATAAAGGATTGCTTTGCTCTTGTAAGAGCTGTGTATATAAGATTTTTGTTAATCACTCTAAAATTATCACTAACTAATATTAAAATAACATATTTATATTCAGATCCCTGGGCTTTATGAATAGTTAAGCAATATGCTAGTGCCAACTCTTCTAAATCATCAGCAGTATATTTAAGAGTTATATTCTCAAATTGAACTAATAATCCATCTTCATTTGTTTCTTTATTTTTCCATGTACCTACAATTACACCCATATCCCCGTTAAAAATTTGCTTTTCTTTATTATTTTTCAATTGGATTATTCTGTCGCCTATACAGAATGAATAATCTGTATTTCGGAAACTTGTAGGCTTATATGCGCTTTGATTAAATTGATTTAACTCGCCTTTTATTAATGCGTCTTGAATCAAATTATTTAATGCTTTAACACCGAAATAGCCATTTTTAATTGGAGAGAGGATTTGGATATCTTGAATATCTATTCCTTTTTTGTGTGCTACTTTGAAGGAGTGAATTAGATTTTGATAAATAAGTTGGTAGTTACCAATGTCAAAAAAATTCATATCATTTAATTTTATCATGTATTGATCCACATTATGAATCTCATCATTACGAATTATATTAGCTAACTTCAATATATTTGAATTGCTTGATTGACGATAAATTTTATTTAAATGAATTATAGGTAACAATTTTGATTCTAATATATCATGGAAAAACCTTCCTGATCCAACAGCGGGTAACTGCATAGGATCTCCAATAAAGAGTATAGTATCCTGTTCTCTTATTGACTTAAGGAGTTTATGTGCAGTATTTAGCTCAATCATTGATGTTTCATCTACAACAAATAAACAAGGTTCTTCAGGTAGATTAATCATATTATTATGGATAAATCGATGTATTGTGGAAGCATTTATATTTGTAATCTCAGTTAATCTTTTAGCTGCTTTTCCTGTTGGAGCTAGTAATATTATTCTTTTCAACAAATCTTCTGTAGTTTGAATGCCATTACAATAAGAATATAAACGTACTAGGGCATTAATAACTGTAGATTTTCCAGAACCTGCTCCTCCTGTTATCGCAAATATTTTTACTGAATTTAATAAAAGAAGTGCCTCTCGTTGAGATTTAGAAAAAGTGAAATTAGGAGTTATTTCCTTTTTAAATTGGTTTTCGATTCGATTAATGTAGCTATTTATTTTTTCCCAATCTATATTTATAGTGGACTTCAAATTTTGATTTGATTTCGAAACTAACAAATCACTAATTTCCATTTCTTGTTTAATGATTGAGAGTAATGATATGCGATAACCTATTTCTACAATAGTTCCAAAGTCATTATGAGTTTTTTCTTTAATCATTTCACTAACGCACAAATCGAAATCTTCGAATTTAATATGAGGTTCGTTCATATTTTCTAATTCTTTATTTAAACGTATAAATAAAAATTTTCTATTTGTATAAGAAGAACCATCTTTTTCAAAAAGTTTATAAAGCATTGCTGTTATTAATCCCTTTATACGTTTGGGGTGATTTCCAGTAATATCCAAACTTTTAGCGATTTGATCGGCTCTTTTTAAACCAATTCCATCTATCAAACTTATTAAAATATAGGGATTTTCTTTAATGATTTCAATTGTGTTATCACCTAGAACTCGCAAAATTTTTAAACCTAAACTATGTTTAATTTTTATAGATTTAAAAAAAGTAGAGAATCGATGTAGAGCAAAGTGTTCAATTAATTTTTCAGCAACTAGTTCTACATTAATGCTGTTTAGTCCCTTAATTTTATTTAAAATAGAAGGTTCTTTAATTATCTCTAATATGCAATTTTCTCCTAAAGCATTGACAATTCGCTCAGCTTTCTTTGGTCCAACCCCTTTAATTATCCCTGATCCTAAAAAGGCAACTGTGTCTTCAATAGTTGCTGGCAGTTCTCTAACATAATACTCTGCCTTAAATTGTAAACCATATTTTTCATTTTCAACCAACTTACCGTAAAAGTTATAATGCTTATTCAATTCAGGTAATGGGGCATTACATTGGACAGTTATTTCATCAATGTCAAAAAGACTAGAACAGGTATGTATTTTAATCTTGAAAACGGAAAAAGGGATTGAGTATTTTTTGTTTGATATATATATTTTTTTTATCATTTCACCTTGTATAACTATTTGCTCCGACAAAATAATCCAACCTCCGAGTGCATGTTGTGTATAGATTATAATTTTCTTGATAATAAAATGTCAATATTTTTGAGACAAAAAATTTATCAAATTTATAAATGTAGATTATCCAAACATTTTAGTTTTTTGCTTCTATAGATATAAAAGTTGTAAAATTGATTATTATAGAGAAGGAAGAATAAAAAATATATAGAGGAGTGAAAGAATGAATGAATGACGAATTTTTAGATCGATTAAATGAAGTTGATGATATAAAGAATGAGTTTGGAAAAGTAGTATTGATTAAAGTAAATCAGTTATTAGAAATGGAAAATAAGATAGGAAGATTTCATTACCAAAGAGAAGTTTGTTGGGATTTGGAGAGAAAGAAACTATTTATTGACTCTGTGATGAGAGGTTTTCCAATATCAAATGTAACTTTTACTAAAAAAGAAGGGAAAATATATTGTATTGATGGTCATCAAAGAATTATGACAATAATTTCTTTTTTCAAGAACGAATTCGATTCTTTAAATGGTAGTTATTTTAGAGATTTCTCAAAGAATTTAAAAGAACATTATTTAAATTACTTAATATCTATTGATTTAATTGAATCAAAAAAGGATTTATCTGAAATATATTTACGTTTAAATTTACATTATCCATTAATAGAAAAGGGAGTTCTATATAGAGATACATATAATGCTGAGATAAATAAGTTAGCAGATCATAATTTTTTTAAAAAACATTTTCCTAAAAGAAGACAATTAGAGGGATATAGTATAGTAGAGCAATTATTAACAGCTATAACTTTAATTTTTTATATTGAATCCAATCCATGTGCAATAAATCACTATAATGATTTATCGTTAAAAAATCTAAATAAATTTATAGAAGAGTCAATTAAAGAAAACCGTATCTTTAATACAAATAGAATTAATAAAACTTTGAACTTTTTAGAAATTTCATCCTATTCTCTAAATTCAATTGAGAAAAGAAAAATATACAATAAAGTAGATCTTATACCTATTTGTTTAGCAATAGATAGACTCTCAGATAAAAATATTGATCCCATTAGATTCTCAGATAAATTAAGAGAGATTTACATTAATTTAGATAATGAGTATGGAGTTCTTCGATCTAAAAATACTAAGTCTATAGAAAATAATAATAGAAGAGTGGAAATTTTACTAGAAAATTTCAGTAGTATAATAGAAAAAGATTATTAAGATTACGAATGTGCCTTTGGAAGGACTGGAAGAACCCTCGAACAAGAGTCAGAAATCTCGCTTGCTTTAAAATACCTTACGGAAAAGCATATGAGTGCGGAAATAGTCGTAAAGGCTACTGGCCCCATTTCAAATAGCCACATATTACACAGAACACTCGGCAATTCCTATTGGGGAAGCCAAGGGCTGAAAAGTCTGCAAGTTCGTTATGAAACTTTGCGTTATTCATCTTAATTGAACAGCCGTATACGAATCCGTACCTACGGTGGTGTGAGAGGTCGGGAGTTAATCACTCCCTCCTACTCAATTTCAAAATAAAATAATAATCCAAACTGTTATTAATCTTATTTTACTTAAAAGTTGTATTCATCCTTCTCCTCGGCCACCAACATCCCCCTAACTTCCATTTGCTCCTCATAAACCCGTTTCATCCGCTCTTTCAAATACTCTGCTAATGCACTATCTGTACAATACACATAGCATCCCTTTTGTCCACGAGTCATAAGTGTGCGGTATGTATTGCGAATAATGGCATCTACTTCTCGGCGCGCAATTTCAGGCTGCTCTTTCATTTTCTTTTTAATGCCTTTAATCGATTGATCTGTTTTAGCACGTTTCGTGTAATCCGTTATGATTTGTCCATCTTCAAATCGTAAATCATTACCAATGATGACACCAACATAATCAAATTCTAAGCCTTGGCAAGTATGGATACAGCCAGCTTCATAGACTGATTCGTCACTCAATGCCCATATGTCGTTTCCTAAGTTCCAGCTGATTGAAAAGTTGTGCTCGGGAATGACAATATCGTGCACATCGCGATTGTTTTTGCCTTCGGAAATCCAGTCCCAGCAATAGCCAGCTACAATGCGAGCTTTATTATTTGGGTGGTTCTTTTCGACGATCATTTCAAGCAGTGTATTTGGATCATCTACAACTTGGAAATCATAGTCCATTCCTAAATCATTTTCGTTTGCTGTTTCACGGATTTCTAAAACGTCATCTAGCCAAGCAATATAGCCGTCTGAGCCATCGCATCGGAATTGAGAGGATAATTCACCTTCAAATACTTTTACATCTAACTCATCTGCAAATTGCTTAATCATTTTGACACTACCAATATCCTTTAGTGTGACACGTTGGGCTTCATCAATAAAGAATACACTGAATTTCGCACTGTGCATCAGTTCCTTTACTTGATTCTCTCCTAGATTACTAAAGAGACCTGATTTTTCATTTAGGCGGTGTGCTTCATCTACAATGAGTACATCAAATTCATTTCGATCAGCCGCATGGAAGCTTCCTGAACCTTTAAAGAGATTGTCGATACTTTTCTTTTTCATGGTCCCTTTTAGCTTCGTAGCATACACGTCGCGTGGAGCACTGTTTTTTGTTACGTACATAGCAAAGTAATCCTCTTGAATCAAGTGAACTAGGAGGTTAATAGCCAAAACAGATTTTCCCGTACCAGGGCCCCCTTGTACAATAAACACGCCTTTTTCGTTTTGGTCTATACATGTTTTAGCAAAATGTAAAATTTGCTCGTAAACGATTTTCTGGTCATCTATCATGACAAACTCTGGATTGCCTTTCAGCATACTAGCCATGCTATCTTGCAATGATTTCGAAGGCTTAATACGACCGCTGTCAATTTTGTAGATAATATTATTTTTGTCGCCATATTTAACAAATTGCTTTATATATGAACGTAATTTTTCCATTTCGCCTTTACGAAATACAGGTGCTTTTTCAATATGTTCTGCATAATGTGCATCGGTTAAAGGATCATTTTCTTGAACTAAATAGTTATGTAAATAAGCACATGGCTTAAGTTTAATGGGAATTTCCCGTACATCTTGATTAAAGTCTTCTATAAGGCTAACATAGCTCCATGCTTGATAGGATGGGTGAGTTGTAGGTCGTTGTGCGCCTCCCACATAAGTTTCCACAACAACTGCATCCATACGATCATTTTTTTGCACAGTTTCCCATTGCTTTAATTCTACTATTACAGCATGGTCGTGCTCACCATCATGTCCTGCGATAATAAAATCTACACGTTTTCCTGTATTCGGTATTTTAAATTCAATTGCAACAGCAGCATCCTTTGGTATATCACGGTCTCGGAGTACATTGGACATTCGCTGTAATGAATGATCCCAAGAGCGAATTTCACTTTTAGAAGTACGCCCAATTTTTTGCTGATAGACATTATATAAACGGTCAACGATGACTTCATTTGCAACATCATCTAAAAAACCCGATGTAGTGGATTCATAAATAATCATGAATTTTACTCCTTTGTAAGTGGTTATATTGTTAGTTTTATACAATATTTTACCATAGGGATTTACTATATTGAGGTTCAATATGATATTTGATTGATGTTAGGAGTGGATAGCTAGGGTATTAAGAGTGACGTAGTGTATACACTAAAAAATGATTATTTCTAAATATTGTAATTCATACATTTTTCTATAATGTGTTAAAAATATAGTATAGTTACTGTAAAATGCTTGATTGGTGGAGGGGACTGGAATAGATGAACATACTAGAAGTTGGAGTAAAAATTAAGCAGATGCGAAAGAAAAATAAAATGTCTCAGGATGATTTAGCTACGCAGATCAATTTAACGAAAAGCCATATTTCGAAAATCGAAAACGGGAAAGCGACACCGAGTCTGGCGACATTGTCTAAAATTGCAGAAATATTTAATGTACCTATGGCTTGGTTTGTTATTCAAGAACAATTTGACGGTATTTCCATTGTCTCTAAAAAGGAGCGCAATGAGAATGTTGAAACGAATGAACTCGGTTATCAATATGAACTGTTAGCGAATAAAAGTTATATGAGTAATATCAATCCTTCTATTGTCACTGTACATAAGGGGGCGGAAAATTTAGCTCCCTATACTCATGATAATGATGAGTTTATTTATGTTATCTCTGGAAGTATAGTCTTGAAATACGATAATAAGTTTTACAATTTAGAAGAGGGGGACTCTGCTTATTTTTCAGGGAAAAAAGAACATATCTTTATTAACAATTCTTCCGAAAACTCGAAAGTATTAACAATTTATGTTGAAGATTAAATATATTCGTTTAAACATAAAAATTATCGAAAATACAATTTTCTTGTTTACAATTAACTGTGCACAATTTACAATTAGTGTAATATTATTCAACTAAGTTGAATAATATTACACTTTTTGAATTTTGGGGGTATGGGGATGGTTTCACGTATTAAAGGGTTTTATTTACTTTCAGTTGAAGAGAGAATCAAGTTGATTGGTGAGCAATCAAATTTAACAAACGAGGAAGTTGAAGCATTAAAAAGTGGGCTTCCATTAGAACTTGCTGATGCAATGATTGAAAATGTTATAGGACATATTTCAGTTCCTCTCGGAGTAGCAGCCAATTTTAAAGTGAATGGCAAAGAGGTATTTATTCCGATGGCTACGGAAGAACCATCGGTTATTGCAGCAGCTAGTAATGCTGCCCGTGCAGCGTATGAGTTAGGAGGTATTTTTACTTCTAGCTCTGGGACAGTTATGCGTGGACAGATTCAGGTATTGAATATCGAGGACCCGCATGCAGCGAGAGCGAAAGTTTTCGAATATAAAGATGAAATTATTGAGCATTGTAATGCAAAAGATCCGACATTAGTAAAGTTGGGCGGGGGCGTAAAGGATATTGAGGTGCATTTAATCGACACGGCAAAGGAAACAATGGTTGTCGTACATTTAATCGTAGACACGAAGGATGCGATGGGGGCAAATGCTGTAAATACGATGGCGGAATCTGTTTCACCATTAATCGAAAGGATTACAAATGGTAGAGTCGTTCTGCGGATTATTTCAAATTTAGCAGATAAACGTATTGTGCGTGCGCGTGGTGAATTCTCGACAGAAATGCTCGGCAGTATGGAAATCGCCAAAAATATTGTGAGTGCTTATGAATTTGCCGATGCTGATCCTTACCGGGCTGCTACACATAATAAAGGGGTTATGAATGGTATTACAGCTGCGGTATTAGCATCAGGTAACGATACACGCGCTGTAGAGGCTGGCGCTCATGCATATGCTGCCCGTTCTGGCAGATACCGTTCTTTAACGACATGGGAGCTGAATAAAGCAGGCAATCTTGTTGGTACGCTGGAATTACCGTTAGCTGTTGGTATTGTTGGAGGGGCTACAAAAACTCACCCTGTTGCAAAAGTAGCACTAAAAATTATGGGTGTGCAATCTGCAGAAGAACTGGCCAGCTATATTGCTGCGGTAGGGTTAGTAGAAAATCTGGCTAGCTTACGAGCACTATCTGCAGAAGGCATTCAGTCTGGACATATGCGTCTGCATGCGAAAAATTTAGCTGTGATGGCTGGTGCTACAGGCGATATTATTGATCGTGTCGTACAGCAGGCGGTAGAAGAAAAAGATTTCCGTTATGATCGTGTTTTAGAGATTACAAACTCTCTGCGAGGTGAGTAAAACATGGCTAATAATACTTCATATAATGAGCAAAAAAATGACGATGGAAAAAAGTTTATTGAAATTTTAGGTGACACGGTTTCTGGGAATCAGTTAATTATTTCTATTATATTAAGTGTTGCAGCAAGCTTTTTAGGTTATCAGTTAGGCCAATGGATTTTTCCGAAGTTTGCAGCTCCTCAAATGATTAACTCATATTCACTGTTAACAGGAATCGTAGGTATTTTGATTGTTGTCGCTATCAATACGATTCTTTTTAAGCCAAAGCGAATTTTAGTAGAAGATGAAACATCCAGTCATTCTTTAAAGAAAGCATTCGAAGATTTACAAATCGATATTGACGAGGAAATACGCTTAATCGAAGAAGACCCGGTGACAAAAAAAGAGCTCGAGGATTTTGGTATTCTTTCTACCTTACAAAGTTTGAAAGGAGCGCATAAAAAATGAGTATTTATATAACAGCTCTTTTATTTGCCCTTTTAGGTGCAGCTATCTTTACTATAATCGGGCTTATCTCGGGCACAGATGAAACAGCGATTATGGTACCAATTACATTGTTAGTAATTTTGTTGGGGGCGCCTCCAGAAGGTGTTTTTGCCTTCTTCATGGCTGGGGTGTTAGCCAAGCACTTAACACATGCTGTACCTACCGCATTATTAGGTATTCCTGGTGATACAACAGCTGTACCGTTAATCGACCATGCCAATACATTGCGTCGTTTAGGCATGCCGCACGTTGCACTTCGTAAAATGATTTCCGGCGGTGTTATCGGTGCATTTATCGCACTACCAACGGCTGTACTTTTAGGTCAGTTTTTAGGTCAATTTGCTGATTTTTTTAAATCCTCTTCAGGCATTATTTTCACGCTTGCAGCTATTTTAATTGCATTCTTCTCGAAAGGGAAATGGGCAAGTATTTTAATCATTATCCCATTTGCATTTTTCATTAAAGCTTTAGATAGCGTTAGCTTTGCGATGCTTGATAAACATTTAAGTATTACATTCTTTTTAGGGATTGCCATTGGACCGATGTTTTGTAATATTTTAATGGCGACATCTCCTGTTGCCAAGAATGATTTAACACGCAGTAAGCCAAATGAATATAACCTTGCTCCTGAAACGAAATCATGGAAAGGTTATTTCCCGAATCCATTTAAAATTTTATCAAAAAGGCAGTCAATTTTTACGAGTATTACAACGTTTATTTCTTCCCTTACATTCGTCTTCAGTCCTGTAGGGATGACATCTTTAATGGGTGAAATTGTCGGCTCCCGTACAAAAGGTGCTTATAAAAAATCAACTACGAGTCTTACAGTTATGAACGGTGTAACGGAATCGACTTATATCGCAGAAGCTATTATTCCATTAATTGCATTCGGTATTCCGTTAAGCCCGGTAGCACTTGGACCGGCATCACCTTTATTTAATGCACCACCCGTGTTTACTGTAGACCCGGTAAACAACTTACACACGTTAATGTCTTCATGGGATTTCTTCATTTTCGGGTTAATCGGTATTAGTGTCGGGGTATTAATTGCCTATCCATTTGCGATGAACTATGCCCGAAAAGCGTCTGTATTAGTATTAAAATATATCAGCCAGGAAGCAATCGTGGCGATGTTCATCGGTTTAGCGTTCTTACTTGCCTATAACGAAGCACAGCTCGTAGGTGTTATTTTAACGTTTACAGTCGCGACTGTTGGTGGTTTATTAAACCGTATTTTAGGTGTAGGGGCCGGTGTACAATTCATGGTATTCTACGCATCAAGCTGGATTATGCTGCAGCTGTTCAGCATTTAATTAAAGGAAGTGTATTAGTATGACCTTACCAAAAGCAGTGGAAATAAGAGAAGTTGGCCCGCGCGACGGCTTACAAAATGAGAAAGTATATTTTTCGACCGATTTGAAAGTACAATGGATTAACTTAATAAGCGAAACAGGCGTACGCCATATCGAAGTATCCTCTTTTGTCAGTCCAAAGTGGATACCAGCGCTGGCTGATCATAATGAAGTGTTTGAGCAAATCACACGTGATGAAAAAATAACGTATGCAGCCCTTGTTCCTAACCAGAAAGGGGTAAAAGGGGCTATTAAACAAAAGGTTGATGAAATTGCTTTATTTATCTCTGCTTCTGAGGAGCATAATCAAAGTAATGTAAATGCCTCCATCGAGCAATCTTTGCAAAATTTAAAAGCAGTAGCTGAAGCAGCAAATCACGAAGGTATTTCGTTAAGAGGCTATATTTCAACTGTATTTGGCAGTCCGTTCGGTGACGAAGTAAAGCTTCAGACAGTGGAAAAGATTATTGATGCTTATATAGAAATGGGCGTTACTGAAATTTCACTTGGTGATACGATCGGTATAGCAGACCCTATTCAGGTGAAGTCTATATTATCAAAATTGCTTATTAAATATGACTGTGATTTGTTTGCCCTTCATTTTCATGATACGTACGGCCGTGCTTTAGCAAATATTTTTACAGCACTCGAGCTAGGTATTACAAAATACGACAGCTCTATTGGTGGTTTGGGCGGCTGCCCTTATGCTCCCGGCGCAAGCGGCAATGTGTCAACAAATGATTTGGTGAATTTCCTGCATCGATTAGGTGTGCAAACAAATATTGATGAAGAAAAGTTGTTTATCGCGACCCGATTTTTACAGCAGGCAATGAATAGGCAACCCGATAGTAAAGTTTATAAAGTGCAAAGTCATTAAGAAAAAGTGTGGAATTATTACCTTCCCATACCGTTTTTTATGTATGCAGGCTAAAAGCAAGGTTGGAAAGTAATAGTCAGCTTTTAGTCACTCTTATCAGCAACCTTGCATGGTAATAAACTTCATTATGCGAATGAGCGCAACTATTTTTTTCTTGATATTTAGGGATGTATAAAAACCTCTGTACCTATTGGAACAATACTAGCTAATTCCTCAACATCATGATTATGCATGCGAATACAGCCATGAGAAACGGCATGACCAATGGAGCTAGGATCGTTTGTTCCGTGGATGCCATAATGTTCTTTGGATAAACTCATCCACATTGTACCGAATGGACCTCCAGGGTTAGGTTCTTTATTAATAATTATAAAGTTGCCAACGGGTGTATCGTACAACATTCTTCCTACAGCAATAGGGTATTGTTTTTGAAGAACATGATTCTTGAATAAACGTAACCAGCGATTGTTTACAGAAACCTCTATTCGGTAAGGAAGCGTATTAGGATTTGGAAAACCAGGGATTACAATTTGTTGACCAATATAAAGGACATTTGGGTTGATGCCAGGATTTGCGCTTATGATGGCGGACAAAGAGGTCCGATAGTCTCTTGCTATTTGCGACAATGTTTGACCTGCTGTAATTGTATGAATCAGTGTTATCACCTCCAAAAGTGCAAGTTGTTACAGTATTTTATGCGTTGAATGTAGAAAGTTTCGGCACTATTTTTGAAGGATGAAGCTAAGCATTTTTCCTCAGGGGAAACAAGATTGTATCGATATATAAAAGGGGAGTAAGGTTTAGGAGGTTTATGTATAGTTCCTTGCTGGTCTGTCACGTAGCCTCCTGTAAATAGGGTCGTGTTCTCGTATGATAGTACATCTAGGAATAGATTTGAGAATTTCATACGGAGATCACGACCGTTACGCCATCTAATACTTAGGTAAGTCGGTATTGCCCTGCAAGGAGTAGGCCATATATAGGTGAAATAATATAGAGCGATTCTTTTTTCTTAACTAATGCTACTGTTGTTCGAGATAAGTAAGCTTCTAGTTCTTGAACTGATATCATGATAGTAATCACAAACTTAATAAATATTGAAATACGGTTTATACCTATGACTTCTTATGATAAAAAGATATTTACGAAATTATTATAAGCTAAATAAACCAATACAATTAAACCTATCCCACCTAAAATATTGCTAGTTACGCCGTTTTTTAAATCCCCCATTACTTCCTTAGAATTTGCGATGATTAAGATTGAAATGGCAATAAAGGGAACTACAAAAATGGTGATACCTTGTGCAAATATAATTAAATTGACTGGAGCTCCATTGAAGACAAGAGCAATAATTGATCCGAATAACATCACAGTGATGATGGCGATTTTTACTTTCATAGAGGATAATTTGTGACCTAATCCAAGGCCATCTGCTAATAGTCCACCACCAATTGTGGCGTTACCTACTAAAGAAGAAAATGAAGCGCCAAATAAGCCTAACACGAAAACAAATACGGCAAAGCCGCCAAACGAAGGCTTTAAAATTTCAGCCATTTCAATAGCGTTGTTAACAACGATACCCGCAGGTTTTAATACAGTTGCTGCTGTAATCATGATTAAGAATGAAATAAAGCCTAATAGGAATATCCCGAAAAATGCTTCAGCCATCGTTTCTTTTGCTTGTCCTACGTGTACGCCTTTTTCACGGACTAAATAAGACTGATATAGTGCTCCTACAATTGAAAATGAAGTAGCAAATAACGCAATGATTAAACCAATACTGCCATCAGGTAAACTAGGAACAAGTCCTCCAAAAATATCCGCAAAAGAAGGTTTAACAACAATAGTAGTGATCAAGAATGCAACTAACATGATGACAACCAGTACAAGCATTAATTTTTCAAGCACTTTATAAAAGTTGGAGAAAAATAATAAGCCTATAGCCAGTGCTGTTGCAATAATAATCCATGTTTTAGAATTCACTCCTGTAATGGCCTCTATTGCGATACCTGTCCCTATAGCATTTCCTGCTTGGAAAGAAGCACAAACTAAAAATGCTCCTATCCCAATAAAAATAGCCGGAACTTTACCCCATTTGTCTTTTGCGATTCCGATAAATGTTTTTTTCCCAGCTAATCCAATTCGAGCACTCATCTCTGTATAGCAAGCCATTAAAATCACTGCTAGTATAAGTGTCCAAACTAGCTGTGAACCGTAGATTGCTCCGATTTTAGATGATAATGTAATCGAACCTGGGCCTAATACGAGTGCTGAAGTGATTAAACCGGGACCCAAAAGTTTTAAAAAGCGTGAAAACGAACTTTGACTAGATTTCACTTCGGTATTTTGAGGATTTTGGTTTAATGTCATTTAAATACCTCCTCTTTTTGAATTTACTTACTATCAATCATATGTGACATCCATATCTATAGACATGTATTTTAATGGTCTTTATATAAAAGGGCTGGAGAACCACTGTTCAAATGGACTTTAAATTCACTTTTTAATTTTCATATTCGTGTGTTTTAAGGCGTCTTGAAAAAGCTCGATTAATTGCAAAAATTAGTTGTAGCTACATAGTAAAGATCTTTTAAGACTACAAAGTTTCCAATGGTCACTAATAAATAAAAGCTCGAGCTCATTAATGGTCTCTTCATTTGCTACTATCGTGTTTTGTTTCCTATAACTAAAACCTTCCTATGGTATAATCATCGTAATGTAGAGGGCATAGAATGTGAATGGGGAAACGACGAAAGATGTAAAGGAT
>DEQI01000104.1:16395-21852 GCA_002360295.1 Planococcaceae bacterium UBA3370 | reverse complement strand
ACTGATAAAATTGGTATTTTACATGAAATAACGAAAGTCTTTAGTAAATATAAAGCGAATGTTTTAAGTATACTCATTTATCCGGATCCAACGAATGACCAAAACCGAATTTTAAGTATCCGTCTACAAGTAATGAATCCATTAGCTATTATTAAAGATTTGAGAAATGCTGGTTTTGATGTATTATGGCCGAATGTACCAGGTATTCGATTATGAAAAATGCAGTCTTTATTTACTCTCCTGACCAACTCGGATACAAATTTTCAGATTCACACCCATTCAATCACAAACGGTTATTGTTAACAATGGACCTATTAAAAAATATTGGTGCATTATCTGATGACGACATAGTACCTGCCCGAACAGCTACTGATGAAGAAATCGCACTTGCCCATGACCCTCAGTATATAGAAATGGTAAAAAAAGCTGGACGTGGCGAGCTTACACAACAACAAGGTGAAAGCTACGGCATTGGAACAGAGGATACCCCGATGTTCCACAATATGCACGAAGCAAGTGCACTACTAGTCGGCGGGACACTGCAAGCAGTAGACTATGTTTTACAAGGTAAATCACGCCATGCATTAAATTTAGGTGGTGGCTTACACCATGGTTTCCGCGGACGTGCTTCCGGTTTTTGTATATACAATGATAGTAGTGTTGCCATCCGCTACATTCAACAAAAATATGGTTTGCGCGTGCTGTATGTTGATACTGATGCACATCATGGGGATGGTGTGCAATGGGCATTTTATGATGATCCAACTGTTTGTACATTATCCATTCATGAAACTGGCCGCTATTTATTTCCTGGTACGGGTACTATTACTGAACGTGGTAACGGTCAAGGGTATGGTACATCCTTTAATTTTCCAGTCGATGCTTTTACGGAAGACGAAAGCTTTTTAACTATTTACGAACAAGCAATGCGCGAAGTATTTGAGTTTTTTAAGCCCGATGTTGTGCTAACGCAAAATGGAGCAGATGCACATTATTTTGATCCGTTAACTCATTTATATGGCACAATGAATATGTATAAAGAAATACCAAAGCTAGCACATCAACTAGCCCATGAATATTGTGATGGACGATGGATTGCTGTGGGCGGTGGTGGCTATGATATTTGGCGGGTGGTACCACGAGCGTGGTCTATGATTTGGACGGAAATGAATGATCTTCCTTGTCCATCTGGCGTGCTACCACAACAATGGCTGGATAAGTGGCAAGGGGAATCACCAGTACCGTTTATTCCGACTTGGGAAGATCCTCATCCTTTATACGAGCCTATTCCACGTAAAGCTGAAATCGACGAAAAAAATGCGCAAATGCTAAATAAAGCATTACACATTATTCGTAGCGAAAAACGTGTCTAAACTATCGAATGGATACCTACAATGCAACAAAATGAATATTTGTTACATAAAGAAAAAGCATTTAGAATGTATGAAACCATTCTGAATGCTTTTTTAGTAAGATGAATTTTCTGGTTTCTCACCAAAAGTCTAGTTTTAGATTATGAATTAAGCATTTGTTGATTGTAGTGAAGGCTGGGCGACTCCTTGGGGATTAGCGTCTAAAGGAACGAAGGCTAAGAACGCCACATCGTGTGACAACGCCTTCCTGACCAACATCATGTTGGCCTCAGCCGTAACGGAAATCAACCTAGCTAATGCTAATATAGGATTTATTTTAACTTATTAAAATTTGAAATTTTCTTTGCTATTTTTTTACCGAATCACGTACTTCCATGTGGTGCGGTAAAATGACTACTTGTTGCTCTACATGTTCTTTATTCATTAACTTTGTTAATAATCGCATGGCAACAGCTCCGATATCATATAACGGTAAAACCACACTCGTTAGCTGCGGACGTACCATGCGTGCTAATTTGGAGTTTTCAAAGCTGATAACCTCTAAATCATCTGGTACAACTTTATGAGCATCTTGTGCAGCATGAATAATACCTATCGCAAGCTCGTCGCTTCCAGCAAAATACGCTGTTGGTGGCTCTTCTAAATTCATTAAAGCCTCACATGCAGCAATACCGTCATCATAAGTATCTTCCCCTGCTACAATTAAACGCTCATCAATCGATATACCTGCATCCTGCAATGCTTTTTTATATGCAGTTAATTTATATGCTTCATTAATCGTGTATTGTAATGGGCCTGACACAAAGGCAATACGTGAATGACCGTTTTTCAACAATAACTGGACTGCTTCATAAGCTGCCTGAAAATAATCAATATTAACTGAAGGTACTTCTCCATGTTGATCCACTGATCCAGCTAAAACGATTGGAACAGGAGACTGCATTAATGTTTGATGAATTTTCGGTGTTACATGATCACTCATCATAACAATGCCGTCTACTTGTTTGCCAAGCATCGTATCAAGTAGCGCGAGCTCCTTTTCTTCATTTTGGTCCGAGTTTGACAAAATAATATTATAGCGATACATTGTCGCAATATCTTCAATTCCACGCGCTAACTCTGCATATAAATTATTGGAAATATCGGGTATTATCACACCAACTGTCGTAGTTTTTTTACTAGCTAAACCACGTGCTACTGCATTAGGTCTGTATTCAAGTCTTTCAATTACTTCTAACACTTTTTTGCGTGTTGCTGGTTTCACATTTTGATTACCATTGACAACACGAGATACGGTTGCCATCGAAACATTCGCTTCTCTAGCAACATCATAAATTGTAACAGTCACAGAACTCGCCTCCTTTTTATATCTTTTAGTCCATCATATAATACTTTCATTTCTACTTTCAATGATTACTAAAGGTTTTCTACTATTCCAAATGAAAAACGCCTCAAAAGATTGTCAAAACATCTTTTGAGGCCATTAATTTATGCTTTTACTTCATATTGCTTCATGAATTTTAAAATTTCCTCGTAGAAAGCGTTAAATGTTGGAATATCCATTTGTTGCTGTTGATCCGATAAAGCGATAGATGGATCTGGATGTACTTCGGCCATGACACCATCAGCACCAATTGCAATAGCAGCCTTCGCACATGGCAATAATAAATCACGACGTCCTGTAGAATGCGTTACATCGACCATTACAGGTAAATGCGTTTCTTGCTTTAAAATTGGCACTGCAGAAATATCTAATGTGTTACGTGTTGCTTTTTCGTAAGTTCGAATACCACGTTCACATAATATAATATTTTCATTGCCTTTTGACATAATATATTCAGCTGCATGAATAAACTCATCAATTGTTGCAGCTAAACCACGTTTTAATAAAACAGGTTTATTTGTTGCACCCGCTGCTTTTAATAGCTCGAAGTTTTGCATATTACGTGCACCAATTTGAATGACATCAATGTAATCAAGTGCTATATCTAAATCTGCTGGTGTAACGATTTCCGTAATGACACCTAATCCATATTCATTGGACACTTGTTTTAAAATTTTCAAACCTTCTAAACCAAGACCTTGGAAATCATAAGGTGATGTACGTGGCTTGTATGCACCACCGCGAATTAATTTTAAACCTTTATCGCGAATAGAAGCGGCTACTTGTGCCACTTGCTCATAAGATTCTACAGCACATGGACCAAATACGAATGACGGAGCGCCAGCACCAATTAGTTCATTATTTACATTAATAACAGTATCTTCTGACTTTTCCTTTCGCGAAACAAGTAATACTTTTTTCTTCTCTTCTTCTAATTGTTTCAGCGCAGTTTTGAAAATTTGCTTAAAAATGTAATCTACAGTCATTTGATTTAATGGCCCGTTATTATGTTCTTTAATTAAATCAAGCATATGGCGTTCGCGTAGAGGATCGTAACGATTCACACCTTGCTTTTCTTTAATTTTACCAATTTCATTTATTACTTCAGCACGCTCATTAATTAAGCGTAAAATCTCTAAGTTTAAATGATCAATTTGACTACGTAAACTTTCTAAATCGTGTTGACTCATTACTGTTTCCCCTCTCCCGTGTACCCTGCTCTTTCAGAACGCTGAAATGTATGATACATTTTTAATTAATAACATTATTATAGACAAGAAATCGATGAATGTCACGTTTTAATTTAGCGATTCAACTCGCTAAAGTAATTTTCAAACTATTCGAAAGGAAGCGATACTTCATGGTATCCAAGTTATTTGCACTAGATATCGGGACACGGTCTGTCGTTGGCATCATCCTCGAAGATCAAAACGACCATTTTCACGTCGCAGATATTTTAATAAAAGAACATAAAGAACGTGCAATGGTCGACGGGCAAATACATAATGTACTCTATGTAGCAGAGCTAATTAAAGAAATTAAAGCTGAACTCGAATTAAAACACGGACCTTTAACAAAAGTAAGTGTAGCTGCAGCAGGACGAGCGTTAAAAACTGAACAAGCTAGTATCACTGTCAATATAAAAAATCGTCCTATCTTTACAGAGGAAGATATTAATCGTCTAGAATTACAAGCTGTGCAACAAGCGCAACAGCAGCTCCTACAAAAAAATGAAGAGTCAAATACGAGTCATTACTATTGTGTCGGCTATTCCGTCCTCTATTATCGTTTAGATAATGAAGAAATCGGTAGTCTAGTTGATCAACAAGGAACTGAAGCGTCAATTGAAGTTATCGCCACATTTTTACCTCGTGTAGTAGTTGAGTCATTGCTTGCAGCTTTGAAACGGGCGGATTTAGAAATGGAAGCATTAACACTTGAGCCTATTGCAGCGATCAATGTGTTAATCCCCGCTACAATGCGTAGATTAAATGTTGCACTTGTTGATATTGGTGCAGGTACGTCTGATATCGCCATTACCGATAAAGGGACAGTCGTTGCTTACGGTATGGTACCAACAGCTGGTGATGAAATTACAGAAGCATTAAGTGATCATTATTTACTCGATTTTCCAGTTGCGGAAAAGGCAAAACGCCAAATGCTAACGGAAGACGAAATTTTAATACAAGATATTTTAGGCTTTGATCAATACTATCCAAGGAGCGAAGTATTACAAGCAATCACTCCAGCTATTAAAGGGCTCGCACAGGCTATAGGCAATGAAATTTTACGCCTGAATAATAATATAGCTCCTAAAGCTGTCATGCTTGTTGGCGGAGGTAGCTTAACACCCAACTTAACAACTGAGTTAGGAAATGTGTTATCACTTCCTACGAACCGTGTAGCCGTTCGTGGAATTGATGCGATTCAAAACTTAACGAAGGAAGAATCTGTTCCTGTAACACCAGAGCTAGTAACGCCGATTGGTATCGCGATTGCAGCCAAAAGAGCTCCTGTACAGTACATGTCAATTACAGTAAATGAGCAAATTGTGCGGTTATTCGAATTAAAGGAAATGACCATTTCGGATGCGTTCTTAGCAGCCAATATTCGTGCCAAGCAATTATATGGTAAACCTGGTCATGCCTTATCTTTAACCGTTAACGGACAAAGTATTTTTATTCCAGGCGAACATGGTGA
>DEQI01000104.1:0-16262 GCA_002360295.1 Planococcaceae bacterium UBA3370 | reverse complement strand
GCACTAGTTAAAACTGTAACGATTCAAGATAGACAATATACAATTGAGCCCATCGTTTATATTAATAATAAAATAGCAAGCTTCGATCAAGAATTAAATGATCGAGATACGATAACGATTGAAACAATGGATACGGTTGAACATATTTTCAAGCACACTAATCATACAGAGTACTTATCGAAGTTCGGTCCTTATTTTGTGCAATTTGATGGAAAACCACTCTATTTAACGGAATTTTCAATTGAATTATTCATTAATAATAAGCCTAGCAAACTTCATTACCCTATTCAAAGTGGGGATATGATTACCGTTTCAGACGTTACTTTGCCAACGCTTCAAATGTTAGCTAATCATCTGAATTTATTATTAGAGGATAGAATGATCGTTACATTCCAAGGAGAGCAGATTGAGCTTGTAAAAGTTGTTCGAGACATATTAGTAAATGGCTCTGTACTTCCACCTACTGCGCAAGTAGTAAATGGGGCAACGATTCAAGTAATCGAGCATGAACAAAGCCCTTGGATATTCCAAGATGTATTTCGCTTTTCGAAATGGCAACTTCCTTCTAATACAAAAGGGGCATTTACCATTTTACGTAACGGTATGGAAGCATCATTTGATACTGAAATTTTCGGCGGGGACACATTAGAAATTGTATTTACAGAACAGCCTGTCTTAAATAAATAACTGATTCACCCTCGCATACAAAAATATCCAAAATAAAGGATGTCCAGAAAGTTCTTTCTGGACATCCCTATTTTTTATTTAAATGGAAGAAGGACGTGAAATTTCAGACATATCTTCTACTTCATCTTGCGTAACATTTTGCTCTGTACCAATTCCATTATGAGAATTTTCCTCGATAGAAACAGGTTCTACTATTTCATCAAGTGGCTCTTCACCTTCTGAAGAAACAGTCCCATCATCAAACACAGATGGCATTTTCGTAGACTTTCCTTTTACTTTGTCAACAAGATGCGTGGATTGCTCTTTGATTTGAGATGAAAATTGAGCTGTTTTTTCCATAGCTGTTGAGGATAATACAATACTTTTATCCTTCAGTGATACAGCTTGAATCGCTACATCTTCACGTAAATCTCTTCCGGCTTTTGGTGCAAGCAGTAAACCAGCCGCTGCACCAACAATTCCACCAACTAATGCACCAATTACGAAATCTTTCATATACACCTTCTCCTCGCTATAAATTTCCTCATTTTTAGTAGTGTACACTTGTGGTAACTTTGTCCCTTTCGTTTCAGCCATCAATCTCCCGCCCCTTTATTTGAATTATTTAGTATTTTTCACTTGCACTTCATCGACAATAACGACATTTACGTCATCAGGATGAATGGCTTTACGTTGACGCCATTTATCAGCAATGCCCATTGCCACATTACTCCATTGGACAACTTGTGCAATTTTTTCTTCATTTTTTCCAACTTCATTTTTAACAGAAGTTGTTATACGTTGTATAGATTCATTTAACTCATTTACGGAATCTCCAATACCTTTGACAGCTTGGACTACTGAATTAAGTTTTTCAGATTTATCCGCAATATCATCAGCTAACGTATTTGTTTTAGTTAGTAGCGTTGTTGTTTCTCGTGTTATTCCTTGCATTTGCCCTTCAATACCTGCGACAGTACCTGCAATATTATTTAATATGTTTTTTAATGAGAATAATGTCATTCCGATACTGATACATAAAATTAAAAACCCGATTGCCGCAATTAGTGCAGCGATATAAAGTACGACTTCCATTGTGAATACCTCCTGTAACTATATAATATTTATTTCGACAAACTTTTCGGAAATCCTTCAATCTTTGAAAAAAAACAGCTTTTCCATAAACGGAATAAGCTGTTATTGTCAACTAAGCGTACTATTCCGCAAAACTTTGTTTAGTCACGCTACAAATTTTACTTTGCTCGTAATAGTTCTTCAAAAGCATCTTGGTATTTATGAACATCTCCTGCGCCCATAAATAAAAATACGGCATCCGCGTGTTGTTGTAATCGAGCAATTGAATTCAGTTGTAGTACTTCACTATGTTCGATTAACGAAGCTAAATCTTCAATTGATAAAGCGCCTAATTGCTCGCGCGCAGAACCAAATATATCACATAAATACACGGCATCTGCCTGGCTTAAGCTATCGGCAAATTGTTGTAAAAAAGCTTGCGTACGTGTAAAAGTATGCGGCTGGAAAACAGCAACCAGTTGTCGATCAGGATATTTTTGACGCGCCGATTGAAGCGTCGCAGCAATTTCAGTTGGATGATGAGCATAATCATCTATTAACACATTGTTCCCTATTTTTGTTTCAGTAAAACGTCTTTTTACTCCGGAAAAACTTTGTAAACGTTCCTGAATTAGTTCAACAGGAATTCCTTCATAATGACATAAAGAAATGACTGCAAGTGCGTTTAAAATGGTATGATCTCCAAATGAAGGAATAAAGAATTTAGCATAAAACTCATTACGCACATAGACTTCAAACTCTGTTCCTTCTGTTGTTTTGATTACATTTCGTGCAGCAAAGTCATTTTCCGAGCCGAAACCATAATAAACAACAGGTACTTGAGCTTGTATACGCTGTAAGTATTCGTCATCTCCACACGCAATAATTGCTTTTTTAACTTGCATCGCAAGGGATTGGAATGCACTATACACATCCTCTATATTGGCAAAATAATCCGGATGATCAAAATCAATGTTTGTCATAATCGCATAATCAGGATGGTATGCTAAAAAATGGCGGCGATATTCACATGCTTCCATTACAAAGTATTCTGCATTTTCAGTTCCTGCACCCGTACCATCACCAATTAAATAAGATGTTGGCATATAGCCTTCAATTACATGGCTCATTAAGCCTGTCGTAGAAGTTTTTCCGTGAGCACCTGTAATCGCAATCGATGTAAAACGATTACTATAATCCCCTAAAAACTTATGATAGCGGATAACTTCTAAACCTAGCTCACGTGCACGTACTAATTCTGGATGGTCGTCCGAAAATGCATTACCAGCAATGATTGTTAAACCTGGCTCTATATTATTTGCGTCAAATGGTAAAATGGGTATATTTCTATCTCGTAATGGTTGTTCAGTGAAGTAATACGTTTCTACATCAGAACCTTGTACTTGTTCACCTGAATCAAAAAGGATTTGGGCTAATGGACTCATCCCCGAACCTTTAATCCCTGTAAAATGATAACGTGTCATTTTGAAACCTCCTAGGATACATATGATCCCGTTTGAATATTTAAGAGCAATACAATGAAAGCCCGAGTCTTTTAAAAAGACTAATACATTATAGCACTAAATATGTACAACAATAAATGTACGACTTTTCTAATTATTCATTTTTGTAAACAGAGGTAGCTATTTTCTGCTACCTCTAATCAAATAATGACATTAAATCCGATTCTGTTATATAAGATTCACGGGGCTTACTTCCACGTTGCTCAGATACAAAGCCGTGTTTTTCTAACATATCGACAAGTCTTGCGGCACGATTGTAGCCAATATGGTATTTTCGTTGAATCGATGAAGTAGAAGCAGTCCCTTGGTCATAGACGAAACGACAAACTTCCTCAAATAGCTCATCCTGCTCTTCTACCATCTCAACTTTTTTTATGAGTTCATCCTGTTCAAACATATAGTCTGGTTCGCCCTGACTTCTGACATATGCAATAATATCTTCTATTTCATCATCTGTGACAAACGTTCCTTGAATCCGCTGTGGTGCTGACATACCATTTCCTAAATAAAGCATATCTCCACGTCCAAGCAAACGCTCTGCACCTTGCATATCTAAAATTGTACGTGAATCAATTTGTGATGATACAGAAAATGCGATACGTGTAGGGATGTTCGCTTTAATTAATCCTGTAATAACATCCGTTGATGGACGCTGCGTTGCGACAATTAAATGAATACCACAAGCACGTGCTTTTTGTGCAATACGACAAATTGCATCCTCTACATCTGCTGGTGCCATCATCATTAAATCGGCTAACTCATCAATCACAATGAGTAAATATGGTAGTTTTAATGCCGGTTGACCATTCGCTTCAGCTATTGCATTATATCGTGTAATATCACGTACTTCTGCATGCATAAACAGTTGATAACGGCGCTCCATTTCCTCTACAGCCCAACTTAATGCAGCAGCTGCTGCTTTTACATCCGTAATAACAGGACTGACTAGATGAGGAATATGATTAAATGGTGCTAGTTCAACCATTTTAGGGTCAATCAACATTAATTTTAGCTCATGCGGCTTCGCTTTATATAATAAGCTAACCAATATAGAGTTGATACAAACCGACTTTCCTGAACCAGTTGCCCCTGCAATTAAACCATGAGGCATCTTACGTAAATCGATTGATACTGGTTTACCCGTTAAATCAAGACCTAAAGCTGCTTCCAATGGTGAGTCTGACTCTTTAAATGAAGCGCTATTTGTCACTTCGGATAAACGAACTGCTCTTGATGTTAAATTCGGTATTTCGATACCAATCGTTCTTTTTCCAGGTATTGGCGCTTGTATACGAATATCCTTTGCCGCTAAAGCCAGTTTTAAATCATCTGATAAATTTCGAATTTTACTTACCTTCGTGCCGTGGCCAATTGTAATTTCAAATTGGGTAACAGCTGGCCCTTGCATAATTGATTCTACTTGTGCAGAAACTTGGTGGTAGGAAAGAGCTTCAACTAAAGCGTCTGCTTGCTCTTCCATCCAATCTAAGTCTTCGATTTTCTCCTCTGGTGGAGATAAAAATTCACTAGAAGGCATATCATACTGCTTGATTTCTTGCTGTACTGGCTTGTCGACTATTACCTCTTCTTTTTGTTGTAAGGAATCCATTAAAGAAATCGCTTCTTCAACTTCTTCATTACTAGCTTTAACATCTTCCGTCATTTCTACTCTTTGTGAATCTAAAACTATTTCAGGATGCAGTTGTACTTTCTCATCATGATGCACTTCTGTCATATCATCGTTTATTTCAGCTTGGGACTGAATACTAGAGGGAACATCAGCATTTTCTTCTTGAATAAACGAAGAATGTTGATCTGAACTAATCATTTCTAATGATGGCTCAGAACGATCGGACTGTAGTGGCTCATTTAATTTAACTACACTTGTAAAATCTAAATCATTTTCTGGTTCAGCATTTACTTTTAGCGTAGGTTCTTGTTTTGATAATAAATTTTTGACCATTTGTTTCGCCATTATTTTTTGTTTATCCGATTTTAACATGAGTACATTAAATGGTAATTTACTTCCACCCGAATTTTGATTGTTCATTAATGCAGTATTCGTAGCGGCAACTTCTTCGTTTTCCATTTGTAACAAATCACTTTGCTGCGATTGCTCAACATTTAATTGGCCAATATGAATCGTAGAATTTTCAATTGTTAAATGCTCAACTTTTAATTCGCTTAACTGTTCACTACTAGCTTCCTCTTCAGTCAATGGTATAGAATTTTTTGGTTGCTCATAATAAGATGTATTCAATTCATCTTGATTAGGTGCCTGTTCTTCTGTAAACACTTCCATTGTTAGGTTCTCATGATGAGTAGTTTGCTCGTTATTGTGAGGTACAAATTCATCCACTTTAACCTGAATTTCATCCCCTGTAGTAGAGCTTACTAGAGGCTCTTTTATAGCCTCTTGCTGTGTTAATGGCATTTCATCCTGTTGATTGATTGCTACTTCTTCATTTTGCTTTTGCTCTTGCTTTTTTGGTAGCAACTCTTCAATTGGCTTCGGTTTAGCAAAACCATAAACAGGAGAAGGCACACTTGTTGGAACGAAACGCTTACGATTTTGTAGGGGATTAGTAAATTCATTATTTACTTCTGGTTGATTATTAATCTTATTTTTTGATACATATTCCGTTTCAACCGGTTGACGTTCTTTCGCTAGCTTATTATTACTTCGGATTACTTGTGAATAACCGCGTCCTTTTTGCCTGCGCTCTAGCAATTCTCGAATACCGGATACTTCAACATCGTATACATGAGAAGTAGGTTGCTGTAAATACTTTGGTAATTCAAGATTCTTTTTATCTTTTGAAACGATTGTTTCAGTCATAGGCTGTTTCGGTGACTCAGGTAGTACTTCCTCATCACTAATTAATGGGAAACGAAAAGTAGATTTTCTTGGTTGACTTTGTTGTTGGAAATGATCCTTTACAACATGGTCATCCGTCTCATATTCTTCATATGTGTCATATTGTTCTTCTTGCTCTTCATCATTTATATAAAAAAACTTATTAAATTGTTTTTTAAACCATTTCATTGTATCACTCTTTCTTTCTTCAATAACCATTCTATTATATGATATTATGCAACAAATAAACGTTTTAAATTGTATTCTATTTAAATTTCTATCCATTTATGCACAACGATTTTCATATAAAATAAACAATTTATTCAAAATCCTTCAGATTAAGACTAAACATTGTTATTTCATGAAAAGCATATCATATTTAACGCTTAAAATGGCAGCAATAGCATAGAAATATAGAAAGTATTTGGTGGTTTGAAACGGAAAAAAGAAGCGTCCATCAATTTAATGTAGAAACGCTTACTTTATTCTCGGAGTATTAATTTATTTCAAGAATAGCCACATACCTTTTATTTCCACTTAACTCTTTTGCATTTGTTGAACTCCGTATCAATGAACTAACAATTGACCTTTTAATTGCTAAATAAAATAGATAAAAAAAGGGCTACTCTGTTAAGAATAGCCCCACCTACTTATTATCGAGTAGGAATAGTAAAAGCAGAACCTACTTCCGCATTTTCTTCTAATACTAAAATACCTTTCACTTCAGGAGCTCCTGGAATAGCTAGCTCTCGTGCAGAGCATAACATACCAAAGGAATCTACACCACGTAAGTTTCCTTCTTTAATTAATAAACCAGAAGGCATTACTGCGCCAATTTTAGCTACTACTACTTTTTGACCTGCCTCAACATTTGGGGCACCACAAACGATTTGTAATGTTTCTTCCCCAACATTGACATGACAAATACTTAATTTATCTGCATTTGGATGTTTTTCTTTCGTCTCCACATACCCAACAACAAATTTCGGTGAAAAATCTACATCTAACGAAATCTCTGCATTATTAGCTGCTAAAGCTTCTTCTAATTTTTCAACTAGCTCAGGTGTTACTTCAACATTTCCTACAACATCTAATTCTACATATTTGCTTGCGTTAAAAAGATTAAAAGCCTTCACTTCGCCTGTCGCTTCTTCTTTTAAAATAGCCACATCACCTTTACGCTCTACAGCTGTTTTAATAATTTTTTCCATTGCTAATTGTACTAATAATACGTCTCCAACATGCTCTTTATTGTATGCTATAATCATTGTTCATTTTGCTCCTTTTTTACTTTGTTTTTCGCTAGTATAAATATCGGTTCCAACTTGCCATCTTCATAAACGAATGACAGCGAAGTGATAGGAACAGCTCCTACAGTGAAGAAATGCATCGTCATCTGTGCTAATACATCATACCCTACTTCATTACGAATATCACCAATAATCAGTACATCTTGATGGGGTACAGATATTGTCATATCGCCTTCTATTTGTGCAGCCATATCCTTTAAAAACACATCATTTAATATTCTACTTGCATCATAGCCATCATTATGATTAATAAAATAAAAAATATTACCTGCCACTTCATCATGTTTATGTATTGTTGGCAGTTTTTTCACTGAAAAACGAGCACTTTCACGAATTTGCTGTGCGGATATGCCTGTTTTCTCAAGCATTGTTTCATCTATTAAACGATAGGTCTTCCCAAGGTCAAGCGCATAAAAAATACGAGTTTCGGCTGTATGCTCTGTCGTTATAAAGGCATGTCCTTCCCTTGATTGTAGAGGAAATGATGTTGACCGGATAATCGGATAAACAGCCGAAAAATCTGTAAACCCTTGCTGATGCTCTATTGTCATAGCTAAAAAAGTTTGTTCAATTGTATAAACAACTTCCTCGATAGCAGCTTCATTTTTCGTAGAATACTTAGCTAAAATCTCAGGTAATGATATGTCCATTCCACGCTTTAAATGTTTATGTTCAAGACGTAATTTGTCTTTCTCTTTATCGAATGACCAATCATAAAGCTCTTCACCTAGACGTTTTTTTAGTTCTTGAACGAGTTGTGGTGATTTCAACGTTGTCACTCCTTTTATACATTAGAAAAGCGCAAGTACTCTGGGGCTGGGCGCTGGAGCTAGACACCGCTCCAACTCCAGAAAATCACACTTTCTCGCAAACAAACGGTTCACACAACGTGAACCGTCCTCAGTATAATTAGTATAACAAAAAAAGCGTTCATCTGCTTGACTGAACGCTTAAATTATCAATTTCACCGCTTTATTCTGTTATTTGGACAGAGCGTACTACTTGCATCATCTCAGCCAATTTATCTTCAATTTTTTTACCATTGGATATCGTTGTAAGCTTAATACCACCAATACTTACAATAAGCTCGTACTGTTCTTCATCGTCATGCTTTACAACTGCAGAAAAACCGAACATGCCATCCGTTTCAAACTTTTGAGATTTTACGACATCTTTCATGTTATCTGCTAGTAAATTTTCGTAATTTAATTGACTGTCTTCTGTTTCGATCGTATTAACAAATAATATATAAGACTCTTTATCTTTCGTTAAGACAAAGTTCATTTCATCGACGCCTTGTTCCACAGTATACCCTTTAGGTGCAAATAACTGTATATGACCTATCGTTGTATTCGGCTCTTCAGGAGATTCATTAAAAGTGGTTTGTGCACTTGCCACACCTACTTCTATTCTTTCTTCTACTGTTTTACCACAGCCGGCAAGACTAAGTACTACTATGATGGTTGCAATAATATGAATCCATTTACGATTCATTTATCTTCCCTCGCTTTCAATAACATCTCTATTCTAAAACATTATAAAACTATGTCGCAAATGTCTTGCTTATGATAAATGGTATTTTCCATTAATTGACTTCATCGATTGTACTTATTTCGATACATCACTTGTCCAATTAATAGTTTTACAATATGCTTAAACATTTCTTTTCGATCAACTAAATTATGAGTGAATATTCCTATTGCACCTGCATGGTGTCGGATATTTTTGCTATTTGTATATTCATCCATAACAGGACCTAGCTCTTGTCCTTCACGTAATTTTTGAGCGATTTCTTCGGGCAACATAAATTGTGCACCTGCACTGCTTATCATTGTACCATCCTGTAATGCGACAGCACCCCAGTTACAGCAATACATTTGTCCATCCATTTCATGTACCCCACCTTCTAAACCAAAGCTGAAAGTAGCATTTGTAGCGTTTAATGTTTGACGTGCTCGATTGATTGCACCTTGTCTTGTTTCCATATCAGAAAAAGGTTGTGCGTTTACACCAGATGGTACGTCCACGTGGACAAACTCTACATCTTCATAAAATTCACGAATCACCTCTTCTACTGCACTTGTTTTGGCTTGATTTCGTGTTCCAATAGCTACTAACAAAATATTCATCTCCATTATAAATTTACTAACTATTATAAGCTAAATGTAATAGAAGTGTGAATAACGAAAACTTTCCGGAAAAGGAAAGGCTCTTCACCAAACTAGGGGTTGATTTCCGTTGCGCTAGCGTGCTTTGCAGGGGGCGTCCGAGGAGCCGCTTCACTCGCTAGCTCACTCAAGGGTCTCGGGCCAACAGATTTTTTTTGTAGCGAAAGCGAAGCGTCAGCTACAGAACGTTGGTCACAAAGGCATTGCCGCTGTCGCTTTGCTTTCGCGCAGATAAATTGTCACACGATGCGACGATTTTAGCCTTTGTTTATATTTCACGCTAATCCCCAAGGATTCATACTGGCTCCACTCCAATCAACAAACGCTTTATTAATCATTTCATCTTCTAATTTTAATATAGAATCATTTTATTCCTTTCGAACATATTCCCGTCTCTACTCTATAATTTATTAATAAAATTCTCTAAAATGATTTATCAAAATTAGCTAGCACACGTAAAGGGCAAGCTTCCGAACGAAAGTCACTTACATGTAATGTGCGGTAGCTATATAGCATTCATCTACTATTTCATGTGTACAAAATAAAAACAACCACCACAAATAACTTTGAGGAGGTTGCTTTGTTATTAAACGTTTGCTCGAATTGACTCGAGAGTAGTACGATCTACGGATTTAACTAATTTCACTAATAATTCTTTCGCGGCTGCATAATCATCAATGTGAATGATAGATGCAGAAGTATGAATATAACGAGAGCATATGCCGATTACAGCCGAAGGAATACCATCATTTTGTGTATGCACCTTACCTGCATCTGTACCACCTGGAGATACAAAATATTGATAAGGAATATGATTGGACTCTGCTGTATCTAAAATGAATTCACGCATACCTCTATGTGTGACCATTGTTCGGTCAAAAATACGTAAAAGTGGACCTTTACCTAACTGACCAAATTGGTTTTTATCACCTGATGTATCGTTGGCAGGTGAAGCATCTAAAGCAAAAAACAAGTCAGGTTGAATCATATTAGCAGATACACCAGCACCACGTAATCCTACCTCTTCCATGACATTCGCGCCAGAATATAAATGACTCGATAATTTTTCACCTTTTAATTCTTTTAATAGCTCAACTGCTAAACCGCATCCGTAACGATTATCCCAAGCTTTTGCCATTATTTTTTTCGGGTTAGCCATTGGCGTAAATGGACAAATTGGTACGATCGATTGTCCTGGGCGAATTCCCATTTTTTCAGCATCTTCTTTTGAATCTGCCCCAATATCAATTAACATATTTTTTATATCCATCGGTTTAGCTCGTTCAGCATCTGTTAATAAATGAGGAGGGATTGATGCAATCACACCTGGAATTTCTCGATCCTTTGTATAAACAGTTACACGTTGGGCAAGCATGACTTGATTCCACCAGCCACCTAATGGTTGGAAACGAATCATCCCGTTATCGGTAATCGAAGTAACCATAAATCCTACTTCATCCATATGACCGGCTACTAAAATTTTAGGTGCATTTTCGTCTTCTGCTTTACGTACACCAAAAATACCACCTAAATTATCTTGAATAATTTCATCTGCATATTTTTCAAGCTCGCTACGCATAAATTTGCGTACAGCATGCTCATTTCCTGGAACACCAGGTAATTCTGTTAACGTTTTAAATAGTTGCAATGTCTCTTGATTCAATTGCATCCACTCCCTATATTATTGTACGATACAAGTATATCACATATTATTTCGTCATTCGAACTTTCTATTTTTTACAGCAAGAAATTTGTATGTTAAAGTAAGAAAATAAGACAAGACAAGGAGGAGAAGTGAATGAAATTACGAGATTTTGCGTTAGGAGTTGTAACAGGTCTCGCTGCCGCAATTATTATGAAAGAAGTAAGCGAAAGAGTGGATCCTTATTTGTCGGCTAATGAAGTATTAACGAATATAAAAGAAGAATTCAAAAAAGAATCTCCTATAGACGGCTCATGGATCTTTATGAAAACAGAGAATTTTTATAACGGTTTTACTCAAGCACCCGTTTATCGAGGTGGTATTTCACGTGTCGTAAACGGTGAAATGGAGACATTTGAGTTTGCTGCTGATGCGCGTACAGGTGTCGTACTTGAAATGATTAAAATGTAGTACAGAAAAGTTTTAGTGTCGGAAGAATCGAACCGAAAGTATCTTTATCTGCTTTTGAGCTAGGTGCTGAAGCTAAACCGTGCTTAAACTTCAGAAAATTATATATGAAGATTTTTACAAAAAGGTGGCGTCCGAAAAAGACTTTTCAGACGCCACCTTTTTTAACATTATTATGAACGAACCGTTATGAAAACTGTATGATTGCTTTGTTGCTACGCTTTAACGAATCTACTATTTCTTTCCCCGATGGATCCCATTGTACCATGCGATAATAAGCATCGTGGTAAAAAATGAATTTGTAGTGATTGGCTAAAGCCTCTTTCAAAATTCTTTCTTTCGCAAATACACTTGTCATAGGATAATCATCATAAGCTAGAACCCATAATGGATTTTGGTGTGCATGTGTAGGCATAATATCTGCCATATGTAGTGCTACTTCACCATTTTGTTCTAGACGAATAATAGCATGTCCATCACTATGCCCGCCTGTATGAATCATTTTAATGCCTGGTGCAACCTCTAGCTCTTTTTCGTACGTTTTCACTAGATGTTGCACAGGCTCCCAGTTTTCTTTCCAATACGTGTTACGTGAACGAATATTAGGATTACGCATCTCATCCCATTCGATTTGGGTCACATAAATAGTTGCATGAGGAAATACCGGTACAAGCTTGTCACCTTCCCAGCGAGTTAAACCACCAGCATGATCGAAATGTAAATGTGTCATTAAAATAACGTCTATATCTTCTGGCTTCATGTCGAGTTCAGCCAAACTATTCGCAATCGTTGATTCCTCTGATACACCGTAATTTCGAAGTTGCTTTTCATTTAATTTACCAGCACCTACACCTGTGTCAATTAAATAATTTTTCCCTTCATATTGGATTAAAATCGGTTCACACGCTAATTCAATTTGATTTAAATCATTTACCGGATATTTGCGAGACCATAAAGCTTTCGGTACAACACCAAACATAGCCCCACCGTCTAATGCTGTTACACCCCCGTTTAACCATGATAGTTTCATATTGTGAAATACAAATTGATCCATCCATTTCTCCCCCCATATTATTTAGATTTAAACTGACTTTCTAAACGATAAATTGGCTGTCCCTTTGCGGAAAACTTTTCTTCATATTCAGTCATAATATTATCTTCTGGCATATTCGCATGTAAATCTAAAGACACATAATTTAATGCCATACCATAAGCATTCATGCTCATTAATGAATATTCAAATAATCCGCGATTATCCGTTTTAAAGTGGATTTCGCCATTATCGATTAGCACATTTTCATATAATTTCAGGAAACCTTCATGCGTTAAACGACGCTTTGCATGACGTTTTTTTGGCCAAGGATCCGAGAAATTTAAGTACACGCGACTTACATCGCCCTTTGCAAAATACTCTTCCAATTTAGCCCCGTTTACTTTTAAAAGGCGAAGGTTCTTAGGCTTATCTGCTTCCACAATACGCTCTAAGGCACACACAATAACACTATCAAATAATTCGATACCAATATAGTTAATATGTGGATTTTGACGAGCCATTCCTAATACGAATTGCCCTTTTCCAGTCCCTACTTCAATATGAATCGGGTTGTTATTTCCAAAAACGGCTGACCAATTTCCTTTATATTGCTCTGGATTTGGAATAACCACGTCTACATGTTCGTTAATATATTCCGCTGCCCAAGGTTTATTTCTTAATCTCACTTACAAGTTCCTCTTTTCTATAAAACATAATTTCACACTATTATAACTTAATCTGCTTTGCAATACTTAAAATTTAGTCAAATACCAGCTATGTTTTTTCACATAAAAAGATAACGTAGTCGCATGATGCTCTACTATTTCTCCATCTGCATGGCAAAACAACTGTGTATGATAGAGTAACTGAAAATGCTGCCCCGTCAATTGAGTGACTTCTCTAAAGCGTAAATGCTTGCCGAAAAACACCGTACCAAATACAAGGAGTAGTTTTATACGTGATAAATTATGTACAACCGTTAATTCTAGCTTACCGTCATTTGTCTTTGAGTGAGGGGATATTTTCATACCGCCGCCAAAATAAGGCTGATTGCAAAGTGTTGCAAACCATACATTTTGGAATGTCTGCTTCTCTCCGTTTCGAATAGTAACGAGCTCAAAGGGTTTGAATTTCATCAATCCAAGGATAACATAGTAGACATAACTAAGCTTACCGAGTCCAAGCTGATTAAGTCTCTTTTTCACTTTAGAGCCATTTGTTAATTCTGCAACAAACGCATCGAAGCCAATCCCACAATTATTCACAAAAACACGTGGCTGCTGAAATTCTACCACTCCACAATCATGACATTCTTTATTTGATCTATGTAAAAATTGTTGTAATTGTCCTGGGGAATTGAACACGCGATAAGTTCGAGAAAAATCATTACCTGATCCTGCTTTAATAACGCCTAGAATGATCAAATCATTATCCAATACACCATTCAACACTTCGTGCACCGTCCCGTCTCCACCAATAGCAATAATACAAGTTTGCTCTTGTTTTTTACGTGCCTCTTCATTAATTTTTTGTGCTATCTCAAAAGCATGTCCTTTATATTGTGTACGATGTATGATAGGAGTTATCGAAAGCTGTCGTTGCCAATCATCCCATATTTTTTCGCTTTCACCTCTTCCAGCAATCGGGTTTAATATAATATGCAGATGCATTATGATTCTTCCTTTGTCTCTACATTCCAAATATCGCGATTGAACGATGTCGTTTGAGCATTTTTCAAAATCGATTGGGCAGCGCGAATTTGCATATGCTTCATCGGTGAGGCTGTGCGTTTAATCTGTTGAAGCCAGTCACTATATTTTCTTTTATCTACAATTTGAACTCCATATACCGAGCCAGGATAATCAATAAAGCCATTGCGTGACAACAATACTTTGCGGATTGGCATTTCAATTTCATCTTGTTCAAATAATTGTCTGACAAGTGTTTCCATCCGATTTAAACGGATCAATGGATTTAATGTTTTCTTTTCATTTTTGCCCACTTTTTTCACCCAAAAGCGTTCGCTACTACCTACGTAAACGGCTTGGTCTTCTTCCTCTAATACAGCTATACATAAACATTCTACCGGTGTCATAATGATAATATCTAATTCAATAGGAGCTTTTTTCAAGCGCAATATTGGATAATAGAATATTAAATAATTATCCGGTAATTTTTGCAATAATGTTCTTAGTAACGTATCACGCATATATTTTGGATCGACATACGATTTTTCACGCAACGTGGAGCTAGCCCATTTTATTTGAAAATGGAAAAATTGATCCATAAACATCCGTTTTAATTCCTCTATTGATTGAGGATTATAGACAATGTTTGGCTCAAAAAATAACGTTGTTTCTTCCTCAGGAATTGTATCTTCGTCGTTTAATTCAGTTATTTCCTCTACTGTATTTTCAATTGGCTCCTCTTTTTTTAGTGAAAAGAACTTTTTGAAGAATGACAATCTTTGCTTTTCTGCTTGTTCCGTTTCTTCTGCCTCAATATGTTCCCACTCTTGGTAGCTATTAAAATCTTCCCCTGTTTCCCATTGATGCTTTACGCGTTCCCATTGTCCTTTTTTCAAACGGACAAATTGAGTTGGATAACGTGCTAAATCAATTTGATAGCGTGAAATATAATCTTGTACTTTCACTAATTGTGCCATTAAAATTCACTCCATCTATTCATTCTTATCATTGATTCATATTTTACATGAGTAAATGCAAAAAAAATATGGATAAAGTCAATTTTTCAACTTTATCCATATTTTCATATTAAGCTTGAATAGGTGTTGGAATTTTAGTTTCAAATTGTGCTTGCAATTTACGAGTCCACTCTCCAACTTGTCCGCCGTTAATCGCTTGACCGTCCACATCAATAATTGGTGTTACTTCTGACGTTGTAGAGGATACAATAATTTCATCCATTGCTAGCAATTGTTCTTTCGTCATCGCTTCTTCTTTAACAGGCATACCGATTTCAGTAGCACATTGTAAAATAACTTGGCGTGTAATACCATTTAATATAAAATTATCAGCTGGATGTGTATACAACACACCATCTTTTATGCCATAAACATTGGAAGAAGAACCTTCTGTCACGATATCTCCACGATGTAATATCGCTTCATAGCAGCCTTTTTCATTCGCTTTTTGTTTTGCTAATACTGCTCCTAGTAAGTTAAGTGATTTTATATCACAACGCAACCAACGAATATCTTCTACAAACGTTGCCTTTACACCATTTTCTAAGTTTGCAAGTGGACGTGGATTTTCCTTGGCATTACCTGTTAATACTGGAAGTACATCATCACCAGGGAAAATATGATTACGAGGCGAAGCACCGCGTGTAATTTGGAAATAAATATGCCCTGTATGAATTTCATTTGCTTCTACTAATTGATGTAATAATTGATGTAGTTTATCTTTTGTATAAGGAATTGTAATGCGAATTTTTTCTGCACTTGCGTAGAAGCGATCTACGTGCTGTTCTGCTGTAAATAATTGTCCATTATATACTTT
>DEQI01000375.1 GCA_002360295.1 Planococcaceae bacterium UBA3370 | reverse complement strand
GAATCTTCATATGTGTGATAATGGAAGTTGTAGTAAAATCCTTCATTTGGTCGATTTTCTGTACGGACATGGAAACGAATTAAATCTACATTACTATCACTATCTTTAATATTAAATATTTTTTCGGAATAATTACCACTAGGATTTTCTGAAATAATTAAGCTTTGAATTTTTTCATCATTTATTCGTGCTAAGGTCATATCAATCGCTTCTTCCATTTTAGGGAAAATGCGTTCATCAAATTCATGGCTAATTTTAGGTGCAATTCGTGTACCAAATTTTATGTATGACTGCACTCTTGCAGCATCCTTTAAGGAATTAACGACAGAGTCTTGTTCCTCGTATAGTAATGTATCTAACTGAATAGCTGAAGAAACATCATTTGCACTAGGTTCGTGCGCTCTATTGGAGTTATGATTATTATTTTCTAGGCTATTCCATATCTCATGATTCGGTGTAATGACTCCAAAGGTTAAAAGCGCAACAGAAATAACTAAAAATTTTTGCATCCATTTTTTCATTGTTGTCACCTTCACTTTATGTATAAATTTTGAATTACTTTATAATATATACGAATAAACAATTAAAAGGTTTCATCTTTCTACTATTCATTGTACAATAATATTGTAAATATGTGGTGTTTTTAAAGGAGGTACAGTTTCATGAGTTCAATTGTTATCGGCCTTGGCTTACTATTAATGTTAGGCTATTTAACTTCACTATGCTTCACGGACTAATTCTTTTCGGTAGCTACGCGACAATGCGTAGCTTTTATTATTATTTTTCCATAATTCTCACAAGAACTATACAATTAACATTATATATTAGACAAGGGGCACCTTCAAATAGAAGGTACCCCTTTAGTAATTAATAGGTAAATTATAAATAAATACAATGTCTCGACCCGATCATCCGGGGAATTTTAATTTATTTAGAAGCCTAAGCTTTCATATTTTAACCAACCGCGGTAATTTTCCACTGAAACTTTCTAGCTTAAGCAACATAGTCCCAACCTGCTACTATGTCCTTGCAGCCCCAAAGCTTGCGCCAGTGTGAATAAGCATCTTCAAAAATAACTAGTAGAATGCCAATTTATTTATAATACCACCTAAAATAACATGAAATAAGTATAACATAGGTTAAGAGAAAAAGCAAAATTCGACTACATTATTTTTCAATAACACCATAATGAAATTTCGCAGATAAGCGGATATCTCGTTTAAAACCAAACGTTTCAAATAAGGATGATTTAAAATGACCTTTTAACACAACACGTTTTTTTGCCACTCTAAGTGCCTCACTTACCCACTCTTCTGTTAATGAAGTATGGTCACCCGCTTTTCTTAGTGCTTCAAAATTATTTGATTCCTCAATCGTTTCTTCGAACATCGGGTCCATATAAACAACATCAAACGAATTGTCTGGCTGTTGCTTTAAATAAGTAACTGCATCTGCGTGTAAAACTTCAATTTGGCGCATGCAAGACGTCAGTGGTAATTCTGTCGTGTCATACGTTTTTATACCTCGTGCCACAATAAACGCAATATTTTCATTTAATTCAATCCCAATAACTTTACCAGTCTCCCCTACTGCAAACGCAGCAAGCATACTGTCTGAACCAATACCAAGCGTACAGTCTAGAAAAGAATTTCCTACTTCAAGTTTACATGCTTCTAGCATTGGATCAAGTTCACCGCGCGCCACTCGTTTCAAGCGAAATGCTGCTGAGTTCGGATGAAAAAAGAAAGGCGCATTGGCACCTTTCGCATAATATTCATATCTATTTTTTCCTGCTACAATTACGTTGGCATTATACTCCTTACTTATTGCAGCAACGGAGCGCTTGTTTCGAGGAATAAACTCAACCTGTAGAGATTCACACGCTTTTTTTGCTAACGTCTCAGACAAATTATCTGGTCTTCCCGCAGTTGTAACAATAGTTAGCTCTCGCATACTTGTTTTAATACATCAACAATATGATCACGAATTTGCTCTTTTAAGAACCCTTCGATATTTTCACGAGGGATAAAATACGCTAATTGACCATCTTTCAAAATGGCCATTGAAGGTGAGCTAGGTGGTACTTCATCAAAAAATGCACGCATTGTTGCTGTTGCCTCTTTATCTTGACCAGCAAAAACAGTAACTAATTGGTCAGGCTTAACTTCTGCAATCGCCTCAATGGCTGCTGGGCGAGCTGAACCTGCAGCACAACCACATACTGAGTTAATGACAACAAGCGCCGTTCCTTTTTGTTCCGCCATAAATTCATTGACAGCATCAGCAGTTGTTAATTCCATAAATCCCGCATCAACAAGCTCTTGACGCATAGGCAAAGTTACCTGTCTCATATATTCTTCGTAAGCATTCATATTTTCATCCTCTTTCATATATATTCACAAACGTTATTATAACAAGGTTTTTCCCACTTGTACAAAGATTGGATTTTCATATTTTTTCAGATAGTTTCAGAATTTTAGTTGCTTTTCATTTTTTAATTTACTTTATTTAAGCTTATATTAAAATTCTATACTACTAAAATAAAATAAGCGACATAGCTCTATTGAATAGGAGGCTTAGTCGCTTACATCCATTATTTCAACTGTCTATTTGACATGGGACAATACACTATCAAAATATTGTTATTCAACAACTGTATAACTGCCATGCTCCATAGCAATTACGTATTCTGGCTTAGGTGGTTTACCACCGTGCTCTTT
>DEQI01000100.1:7857-10810 GCA_002360295.1 Planococcaceae bacterium UBA3370 | reverse complement strand
CAACGGAGGAGAAAGTGAACGGAAGCTTGGGGAAACCGCACACAACGGAGGAGAAAGTGAACACAAGCCTAGAGAAAGCGCACACAATCCGAGAAAAGCAAACACAAGCTCAGTAACAGAAGGACATCCTTGATAATGCAAATTCCCCGATTTATTAATAAAAAGAGCGATCCAAATAATATATAACGATGGACCTTAATAGGTTAATATTAAATAATATGGATTAACTTTCTTAACCTATCTATTTTCAATAGATGAGCATGGAAAAGAGCTAGAAAGTAGCTTCTTTTGATACTTCTATCTATATAAATGTATACTTAGAACCGATAGTATAAATATAGGATATTTTTAGATAGATTAGAAAATATATAGTTCTACTAAAATTCTAATAATTTATATAAATATGGACAAATAAAAAGGAGGTTCACATGGAAAAAGACACAGTAAAAAAGCTGAATAAAGCGGCTATTGCAACCGTTTTAGCAGCGAGTGGCGTACTAGTTGCAATCCCCCAGCGTACAAGTGCTTACATGTTCAAGGATCTAAATCCCAATGCAGATTACTATAAACCGATCCTTGATTTATACAATCGAGGGGTAGTCAACGGTTATGAAGATGGCACATTTAGACCTCATAACGAAATAACACGCGGACAAGCTGCAAAAATGCTGACACTTGCTCTTGGCTTAAGTACAAAAAATCAATCAGATCCAAAGTTTAAAGATGTACCAAGGAGTAATCCATACTACAGCTATATCGCGACTTTAGCCAATGCAGGGATTATGAACGGTTTTTTAGACCGCACATTTAAACCAGATGAGCCGATTACTCGTGGACAAATGTCAAAAATCATTACAATTGGTTATCAGCTTGGTGTGTCAACTAAAATGAAAGATCACTTCATCGATGTTACAAGTAAAACAAGTAATGCTACTTATATTCAAACGCTTTATGATTTAGGTATTACAAAAGGGAAAACAGCGATTACATTCGAACCGTTTAGTACAGTAACACGCGCTCAGCTTGCCACATTTATTTGGCGTGCTGAAAGAGCAGATAAAGGTACTCCTTCTTATATCATTGGTGATATTAAAGGGGATTTAGTCCATATCAATGGCGTACAGTACACCATTCAACCTGCTTTGCGCTCCATTATCAAGGAATCGAATGCGGCTATTTTAAAAGGAGCAGAAATAGACGGAACATTTAATGGGAAAATATTATCGTCTATTTCTAAGTTAACGATTAATGCTTCGGGTACTTCCAATAGACTGCTAGCATTAGACGGTGGTCATACGAGCTTTAGTGGAGAACTTGTCATTAATAGCTCCTATGTGCGATTTAAAAATTGGACATTAACAGGGCAAGTAACGATTGCAGAAACACCAAGGAAATCATTAGCTACCTATACAGAACGCCTTAAAAATTTAAATATTGCTAGCATAGCCGGGTTTGGTTTTATCGATTGGAATAAACCGACCGATCATGATGATGACTATTTAAACTCAAGTGAAGATGAAACGTTAAAGCCAGAAAAAGACCCTTCTAAGCCTAATAAGAACTATACAGAACGTATGGCAAAAGTGGAGCGGTATATAGATTTTGAGAGTACGTACATATCTAACTTCTTAGTCGAACAAACGGGCACATTCATTTCTTCCGATACGACACTTAGCCGGGTAACAATTGCCCGTGATGTTGAAAATGTAGAAATTTATGCAGATATGACGACGCTTTATTTAGATGGGGACCGTAGCTTAAAGATTTACGGTGAGCATGATATTGAAACGGTATATAAAAACAATTACAAAAGCACGTACTTCAACACGGATAGCTATATTGACTTTTTATATGTAGATAATTCATTTGGTTGGATTGATATTGGTGAGTTTGTTTATATCGGAAAGGTTATTATACCTAAAGATAAAACGCCGAATGATATTTTTGATGATTATTATAATGATAACGATAATATTGGCAATATTGTTGACCCGGATGGCAAACCTGTTGATCGAGATCCAATCGAAAACCAACAAACACCAGATGAAACACGTCCGGTCATTACAGGGTTAAAAGTAAAGGGGGATGGCACATCTGCAACTGCAACGTTTACTTCTAATGAAAATGGAACGTACTATTATGCGGTTCGTGAAGCATCTCAGCGTCCGCCAACCATCCGTGAAATTTTACAGGAAAATAAAGAAAAGCGCGGCACAGCAACTGCAGGAAAGCCCGTTACGTTTACGATAAACGATTTAAAAGAAAACACAGAATATGTTTTATACTTAGTCGTAGTCGATAATGCAGAAAATATTTCGGATAAAATGGAAGCCGAGTTCCAAACGACAGACGGAACACCGCCGCGTGTAATGAATTTAGAAGCAGAGGCATTGCATGGTGGACAAAGGGTGCAAATTCAATTTAAGCCATCTGAGGCGGGTGATTACTATTACTATGTTCGTCCTGCAACAACAGCACCGGCCCCAACAACTGCAGATATTTTAGCAAATTATACCGGCAAAGGTTACGCAGCATCAAAAGATTCGGTTGAGGAAATTATTACAAATTTAGAGCCGAATAAAGACTATGAAATTTACGTTGTCATGAAGGATGATTCGGGTAATTTATCATCGGATCCAGCTGCCAAAGCGGTTGTCAAAACGTCTTCGCTTGATACAGAGCATCCGTTTGTTGTGGGATCTGCTCCAAATCGAGATAAAGATTTAGTGCGTTACGGGGAAAATCAGTTTTACATGTACTTCAGTGAAAAACTAGACCCGAAAACGGCGAATGATGTTCAAAACTATGAACTATCAGGTACGGTTATTATAAATACAACCGGTCAAAAAACGATTAAACCTTCTGCCGTAAAGTATGAAGAAAATGGTGGAAAACCACGCGTTCTTTTAACGATCCCTTCACAAACAGGTTTTGTTAATGGCGATACATTAAA
>DEQI01000100.1:0-7786 GCA_002360295.1 Planococcaceae bacterium UBA3370 | reverse complement strand
GTACCAACTGATACCTCGCCACGGAATTATGCAACATATAAGCATACAGATGGGCTACAGCCTGAAATAACTAAAATAAATATTATTAGAAAACAGGGTGGAAAAGTTGCTGAAGTAGAGTATACGGTAAACAAAGCTGGGTCTATATACTATATGATAATGCCAGAAAATACGGATTTATCGGCTTTACAAATTGACGAGCGAGATTTTTATGATGAATTTGGTACTAAACCAACTAATAAGTTTAATAAAGTTGGTGGGGGCAAAATCTATCTTGACAATAAGTTGAAGCCTGCAGAAAGTGCAGAGGTAGGTAATCAAAAGTTTGATTTAGATTTTTCTGATTTAGATTTAGATCCATTTACTTCTTATTCATTATTTATGGTTTTAAGAGATCGTTCGGGTAATCTATCAATTATTAACTCCAAACAAATGATTACCGACACAAAACCACCATTAATTAAGGGGTTAAATGTTGAAACTATTGAAAATAAAGATACCGAAGTGCATTTAAAGTTTAACTCAAATGAAAAAGGTACTGTATTTTATAAAGTAGTAGAAAAATATATTTGGAATACAGTGACTAAAAAGTATGAGTTGAATAGTGAGTTTTACGATTCAAATGGGAAAATTAAAGGGATTCCGGGAGTTAGTGATTCAGATAAAACTGATTTAGAGAGGGAAAAAGCGTTTACTGCAATTGGTGGGGTACAAAGTAAACCGATGGAAGCTGGAAATAATAGCATTTCAGTAGGGGGACTACAACCACATAAAGAGTACGCGATTTTAACTGCTGTTAAAGATACTTATGGTAATTTTACAGTCAAAGAACTGAAATCAGATTTAGATGAAAATGACATTATTCAACCAGCTGGTGACCCAATGAATAGAGAATTTTATTCAGATGGTACAAAACCGAAAATAGTGGATAACTTAATTTACCGGAATCCGGATGATACTTTTAAGATTACATTTAGTGAAGCAATTATGAGAAAGTATGATAGTGATTTTACGCAAGTGTCTGAGATTACTACGGCTACTGCATTATCAGATTTAATGACAATGACAGGAGCGAATATTTCTGACTTTGAAATTGTAAGTTATACTGTTGGCTCTTCTACAACCTCAAATAGTGAATTAATTATTAAGCCTAAAACTGGGGTAACGGTGTCATCTACAATTGAGATTAAAATGAAAGATACAGTAGTAGACCAAATAGTTACTAATAAGGGTAATCAATTCAATCTTGATGACTTTGGTAAATATATTTACAGAAAACTTACAACGGCTATTATTAGAATTGATCGATACAATGATGTATCACCTGGTCTAAGTAAAAATGCTAAAGCAATTTTCGATTTAGTTTCAACGGATACAAACTTTATTGCAAATGAACAAGTGAAATACTACTATTTAAGCTATTCTATGGCTATAGATAATACTCATATTAGTACCATTAAGCCAGCTGATGTGATTGATGCTGTTATGAACCCATCTGCTGAAGTAGCTAGATTAGCTCATGGTAAAGGTACACTGCCAATTAGCCAATCTCGTACAGATATAGAGATGGTGCATCCAACTGGTTTCGTAGATAATGACTGGATCGTTATCGTCCTTGAAGATAGATACGGAAACTTAATGAAGGCTAGCGGTAGAATAGGCTATGTAGCACCTTAAACAAGAAAAACCCGTTCGACTCACATGAGATCGAACGGGTTTCCTATTTCTAAAAATAATCAATAATGCAAGATCACTGCTTCCTCAAAGTCCCCGAAAAGTTGGTGTCACTCACTCTTTCCGCACTACAATCCACCTCAGTTATTTTAAGGGCATTGCCTAAATGCTCAAATTCTATAACGCAGCGGTTGCCTTGTGATGATTCATACATGATGGCTTTTGTTGCAGAAAGAATTGTTGCATAGCCTTCCGTAGTACCTGAATATTTTCCATCAGAAGCAGACAGCTTGATGAAAAATTCATCATTGGTTGCATTAGATATAACAGCTTGACGGGCGTTTCGATCATAAGTGCCTTTACCCCATTGATAATAATAACGATAACTGCCATCCCAAACATTATGAATAGGTAAGTTCTGTTGTAGTGAACTGTCTAATTGTTTTTTAGCGTTATTTGCCCGTTCATTTAGTGAAGTATCGCGGCTATTTTCATGAATGGCTTCGGCATCATCCGAAATATAATAAAAATCCATTGAGTCCATGCGGTATAGGAGCATCACCACTTGAGCTCGCGTTAAATTATTGGATACACCAAAAAACTTCTGTAAATCACGACCCTCGTATTTTGGGTTTTGCCCTGTTGAAATATGATGGTCGAGTAAAAACTGAATGGAGTCATTTAAACCGTGTTTCCCATCTGCTAAATGCGCAATAGCTTGAGCTACAACACCACGTTTCACGGCCTTAGCACGAATACTATTATGAAGATAGCCGTTTAATGGTACGCCATAGCTAGCTAATCGATTATAAAATTCATCGGACCAAACTTCAGCACTTGTCTGTTTTTTTAATTCATCATATGTCATTTCTAAATCAAAATAATTAGCTAATAGTTTAGCAAATTGTTGTTCTGTCATCGTTTCATTTGGTTTGAATGTCCCATTTGGATAGCCGTCAATGATTTCAAATTTCTGCGCCCATTCTATCGCATCATATGCATAATGATCTTCCGATACATCTTTAAAACTAGCTGCTTCCGATTTTAAAGTAGTAAAGGAAAATACAAAGAGCATGATTAAAAAGATTTTTAAACCTATGTTATTTTTCATAAATGATTCTCCTTTCATGTATAGTTGCTACTAATATGTTGATAGTAAGCGATACAAAAAGTGAATATTTTTCCATTATATCTACTAGTGTGAATGACTGACAGAGAAAATTCAACTAATCTTATCGGGAATAACTAAGATTTTTTACTTATTTTTTCAAATTTTGTGCACAATGATTGTGTTCAAACAGTTTTTTACATGAGATAATTTATATATATGTAAATAACTACCTTAGGGATATTTATTTAATAACCATATGGAGGATTTGAGATATGGATAACAAGTCAAAACTATTAGCAGCAACTATACTAGCTATTCCGGCGGCTATAGTTGTAAATGATGTGTCAGTAAAGGCTGAACAACAAAATGAGCTAGAAGAAAACATAGCAAGAGAACAAGCAGCAGTAGTCCAAGCTTTACTTGATAAATTAACGATTCAATCGTCAAGAGAAGAAATTCTAGCAGCGCGTGCAGCTTTTAACGCTCTATCAGTGAAGGCGCTTGCCTATATCCAATCTATTACAAAGCTACTAGAGGCTGAGGAACAATTAAGAGTACAAGAGGAAGTAAATGAAAAGCAAGCAAAAGAGCAAGCCCAAGTAGTGAATGCAATGATCAATAAATTGACATATTCATCTACAAAAGAGGAAGTATTGGCGGTCCAAGCTGCCTATAAAGAGTTATCTGCAACAGCGAAAAAGTATGTTATTCATTATTCTTTCGTATACACTTTACTGTCGGAATATGCGAAACAAGATGCCATTATTGCTGCAGCAAAAGCAAGTGCAGCGGCGTTTGATAAATATATGGCAAATGTTTCGAGACAATCTTCAAACAGCACGATTACTTATGCTCGCACCTATTATAATAGTCTGTCAAACGAGGCAAAACAATACGTCACGACGTTATCGAAGTTACAAAAGCTAGAGGAACAAATATGGAAGAATCCATCTGGTCAACCAAAGCAACCGACACATGGCAATACGAAAACAGAGGATTTAACTGGAATTATTAGACCGACAAATGAATCTAATTCTGCTCCTTTAGTTTACATTCCCGACAATGAATCTGTCGCATTTGTCCAAGAAGGTATGGATCTGCAATTCACATCTTATAGTGAAGAATTAATCGCATTTATTCCACGAGATATCATTTTGCATCAACAAGAGCCGCTTGTTATTACAGCGACGAACGGTGTGCAAGTTAAGCTACCGATAAAAGATTTACAGAAAACATATGGTACAGTTGCAGTATCATTAACGATTGAAGAAGCGGAATTCGACTTTTTCGTATCAGTAAATGGACAATCTATTGCTTTTGCTGAGCAAGTAGAAATACATATTCCAACAAAAGAAATGAAAGCTTCTTCTAATGCGACTGTTTACAAGATTGAAGGGAACCATACGAAAGTACAAGTACCGTTTGTTGTAAAAGATGATGTATTTACAATAAAGGTAAACTCAACAGGCTATTACGAAGTATCTAATACGCACCGTACGTTTGTAGATGCAGTGAATGATCCCAATCGTAGGTACATTGAGGAGCTCTCAAAAAGAGGGGTATTAGCTGGTGCAATCGGTAATTATTACTTCCCAAATGAGGCAATCACACGTGCTGATTTTGCCGTAATGCTTGCGAAGGCTGCGAACTTAAAGTCTATTTCTCGTGTACATTTCAATGATGTAAGAGGTAAAGCGTATGGTGGTGAAATTCAAGCATTGTATGAGGCGGGTATTATGAAGGGAACAGGTACTACTTATTTCAATGCAAATAGTCAGCTTACGCGTCAGCAAGCAGCTAGTATTATTCACCGCTATTTAGAGCATTTAAATGTAGATGTCTATGAGCTTGCAAAACCAACCGATTTAACCTATACAGATGCGGACCAATTTTCTGAAGAAGGAAAGGCAAGCATTGTCATAATGGATATGCTCGGTATTATCTCCTCTAATGAAAAGGGACAATTTGAGCCAAATCGCAAACTAACACGCTCAGAGATGGCAGAGGCACTTTACTTAACGATGGAAATAGCGGGACTTCTAAAATAAAAATCTATTATTGTAAAAATCATAGAAAGTGATGTATATTGCCCTCCTTAACCGGTATATATTGAAGTAATGATCTTTTGAGGAGGAAAGTAATGAAATGGTTGGCCGTTATTAGTTATTTGGCAATGATCATCATCAACGTTATAGCCAATACAGTAGGGATCAACGGAAAAACGACCGCTGAAATTTCGAATCAAATAGAAGTACTATCTACTCCTGCTGGCTATGTGTTTTCTATTTGGGCAGTCATTTATTTGTTATTAGCGATTTGGCTTTTCCAGCAGCTCCGTCTACCAACAAATGAACAAAGTAAATCTAGAATCGATCTTTTTATTATTACAACCATATACAATGTTTCTTGGTTATTGAGCTGGCATTATAGTTACTTCCTTTTATCCGTAGCTATTATGATTTGCCTATTAATAAGCTTGATTATGCTTTATGTCAGTTATCCTGCAGGGAATGTTCGCTTTTCTGGGAGACTACCGTTTTCCATTTATTTAGGGTGGATTAGTGTTGCACTAATGGTGAATATCAGCTATGTACTGAAATATTATGAATGGAATGGTTTCGGTATAGCAGAACAAACATGGGCACAAATATTACTTTTATTGGCGACATTATTAGCTGCGTATATTCGTGTGCAAAATCGTGATTTTTTATTTTCACTTGTAGTCATTTGGGCTTTTATTGGGATTGCTGTGAAAAATGGTATGGATGCCGGTAGCTTGTTCTACATGCCATTTGTTTATAGTATTTTGCTTCTGCTTTGGATATTTGTTGGGCTAAAATGGACTAGTTCTAAAAATAAAAACGGTGTAAGAAAAACATTAAGCTAATAATAAAAGTGGGGCTGTCTTATCATAGGACAGCCCCACTAAATTTAAATCGTAAATTTATTGATTTCCTCCTGAACATTCATAGCGCCTTCACTTAATGATTTGGCTACGGCATTAATTTCTTGGATTGTAGCTGTTTGTTCTTCTATAGCAGCTGTAATGATTTCAGCTTGTTCTGCGGAAGTAGCAGCAGCAGAAGCCATCTCATTAATAGAAGCTGCCACTTCTTCTGTGCTCGCTGAAATTTCTTGTGTAGAAGCAGACACCTCTTCGATTTGAGAAGTGATCTCTTGAATAGCACCCATTATATGATCAAATGAGGTCTGGGCATTTTGGATGAAAGTAACCCCTTCTTCTACGTTTTGCACGGTAACATTTACAGCTTTCTCTACTTCTTTTGTTTCTTGTTGAATAGAAGTAGTAAGACCAACGATTTGACTAGCGGATTCCTTTGATTGTTCTGCTAACTTGCGAACTTCATCTGCAACGACAGCAAAGCCTTTTCCATGCTCACCTGCCCGTGCTGCTTCAATTGCTGCATTAAGGGCAAGTAAATTCGTTTGTTCGGTAATATCTGTAATGACTTTAATAATATGTTCAATTTCTACTGATTGTTCACTTAATTGTTTAATGCGTTCATTGGTATCGTATGAGGATTGTTGAATAATAGCCATTTGTTTTTTCGCAGTCTGTAATGTTTTTTCTCCTTCATAAGCAATAGCTTGAGTATCAATAGCTTTCCCATTTAAATATTGTGTGGCTTCCGCAATTCGTTGGACACCATGAGCTGTCTCATCCATTGCTGTAGCACTTTCTTGGCCAGTCATTGCTGCTTGACTAGCACTCTCGGAAGTTACCTCGAAACGCTTGGCAACTTCGTTTGAAGAGATGGCCACTTGATCAGTGCTGGCTGCTAATTGTTCAGCAGCGGCAGTTGTATGACTAATATTCTCAGCTACGTTATGAATGAGTGAATGTAAATTGGCTTTCATAAGATTAAATGATTGTGCTAAATGGCCAATTTCATCTTTTGTTTTCACTTCGATATTTGATTGGCTTAAATCACCTTCAGCAATCACTTTCGTTGCAGTAGCGAGTTTTTTGACAGGTATAGTAATCAGTCGCGTAATCACTATAGCAATGATAATAGCTAGAATGGAGGAAAGTATAGAAATAATAAGGATCATTAATGTACTTAATTGTGCTATTTGATTTGCTTCATCATTCGTTCTTTGTACGATAGCTCTTTGATAATCAGCTATATTATTAGAAGCTAATTGAATCGCTTCATTGGCAGGGCGTATTTTTGTTCGTAGTATTTCAGTAGAGGCATGGACGTTATCTGAGTTGTATGTATTAATTACTTCTTGTGCAGCCTTTTCAAATTGTTCTTGATTTTCTTTTAAATTTTGAATGTTTTCTTGCATCTCTGAATTTGTCATCATTTTTTCTAGCGTAGTGATTTTCTCATTAATTAATTTCTCTTGTTGATCTAGATTTTGGATTGCTTGATTACTTGGCTCAAGCATATACGAGCGAATATAAACACCTTGTAAAGAAGAGGCATTAATTAACGAATCGATTTCAAAAAGCTTATATACGCTATCCTCTAATAAAAATGAATATTTTTGATTAATTTTATTGATTTGGATATAGCCAATAGCAGAGCTAATAAGGAAAAAAATTATAATACTACTAAAACCAAAGTACAACTTTTTCTTAATTGACATAATATTACCTCCTATTAATAAATATATTACTATAGAAATTGGTGGGTTTACATATGTTGGTAATGTATATTGTGTCAAATCAAGTAATTAAATGGTGAATAGGGAGGTATTTAATTTTTTCTATATTTACAGTTATTTTGAAATAAATCTCATGCTTGAGGTGCAATATTGTATAATTATAGTTATAGACAGATTTAAAGAAGGGACTACTAAAATGATTTATTTGTCGATGATTTTCTTTCAAATAGTGGCGCCAATTCTTATATTGCTTATAGTAGGGGCAGTTTTACAAAGAAAGTTTTCTTTTAATTTAAAGGCTTTGTCACAACTGATTACATATTGCTTTATGCCGGCAGCGGTACTCGTTAATTTATATGAAACATC
>DEQI01000222.1:4079-8832 GCA_002360295.1 Planococcaceae bacterium UBA3370 | reverse complement strand
TATTACATGGCGAAGGGGAGCAGCTTATAACGTATAAAACAATAAAGAAAGGAGCGAAATGCTCTATGCAAAGTTCAGAAATTGTCTTATACAATCTATCGAAACAAGCAATGAAAGACGGCTTTCAATTTGACCGTCTATACAGACATTTATACAATGAAGATTTTTATATAAAAGCCTATACAAAGATATACAAAAATAAAGGTAGTGCAACAAAAGGTATAGACGAAGAAACCGCAGATGGATTTGGTGAAGTAAAGATTCAAGCAATAATTGAATCATTAAAAGATGAAAGCTATCAACCAAAACCTGTACGTCGCATTCATATCCCAAAGAAAAATGGTGATACAAGACCACTTGGTATCCCTACATTTACAGACCGTTTAGTACAAGAAGTTTGCCGTATGCTTTTAGAAGCAATTTATGAGCCAAATTTTTCAAATCATTCGCATGGTTTTCGACCGAAAAGAAGTTGTCATACAGCGTTAGTTGAAATTAAGAAAACCTTTACGGGTGTCAACTGGTTCATCGAAGGCGATATAAAAGGATTTTTCGATAACATCAATCATCAAGTGCTAATCAATATTTTGCGTAAACGAATTAAGGACGAAAAATTTATTCGTCTAATGTGGAAATTCCTAAAAGCAGGATTCGTGGAAGATTGGCGATTCCAAAAGACTTATAGTGGAACTCCACAAGGCGGTATTATTAGCCCGTTACTCGCAAATATTTATTTAAATGAATTTGATGAATATGTCGAAAATGAATTAAAACCTTCATTTGATTTAGGTGAGCCAAAGATAGGACGTAAACGAAATACGGAGTATCGAAAATATGATATGCGTAACCAGCGTTTGCATAAAAAGATTAATGCGACAGAAGATGAAGACTTACGACAACAGATGATTGAAGAATATAAGGCAAATAAGAAAATATTATTGAACTTGCCGTACTATGAACCAAATTGCGACACGTATAAAGCAATAAAATATGTACGTTATGCGGATGATTTTATTGTCGGTGTAAATGGTAGTAAAGAGGACTGTGAACGTTTAAAACAGGCAATGAAAAATTTCTTGAAAGAACGTTTACAACTTGAATTATCAGAAGAAAAAACACTGATTACTCACAGTACGAAGTTTGCGCAATTTTTAAGTTACGACATTTCAATTAGCTATGATTTAAGCGTGGCAAAGGATAAAAACGGTGTGAAAAAACGTAAATATAGAGGGTATGTACAATTACGAATTCCTCAAGGAACTATTGAAAAAGTAATTGTGAAAAATAAAATGGTTAAAGATATTGATGCAAAACAATGGGATATGTTACATCGACCAAGACTTGTTGGTTTACCTGATTTAGAAATCATCGAAATCTATAACGCAGAATTACGTGGGCTGTACAATTACTATGCACTAGCAGAAAACGTAAGTCAGAAAATGTGGCAATTGCGTTATGTGATGGAATATAGCTGTTTGAAAACACTTGCGAATAAATACAAATCCTCAGTTGCTAAAATGAAGGTTAAGTTTAAACAAGGTAAATACTGGGGTGTAAAGTATCAAACAAAGCAAGGTGAAAAAATAGCGTATTTCTATAAAGATGGCTTTAAAAAGAAAAAAGAAATATTCCAATTAGAAATAGACCAACTACCAAACCTTTATGTATATCAAGGCAGAAATGAATTAGAAAAATGATTAAGTGCAAAACAGTGTGAATTATGCGGGGACAACCACCCAGATACAAAGTTCGAAATTCATCATATAAACAAGGTGAAGAACTTAAAAGGTAAAGAATACTGGGAATGGACAATGCTTGCCAAGCAACGTAAAACACTGGTTGTATGTATAAAATGTCATAAATAAATTCATAAACAACGATAGATTTGTTATAAGTGGAGAGCCGTATACTCTGAGAGGAGTACGTACGGTTCGGGGAGGGGTTCTCCGGAAACCTGCTACAGCAATGTAGCAAGGCGCTGGGTTCCTACTCTACTACGCGTTTCGACTAGCTGAACCTCGTTTGTTTTTACGCAAATACAAAGAGTTTAGAGAAAATCCAACCGATACGGGCATGAGAATTGATTTAAATGCCAACTTCCGTAGTCGTTCAGAAGTATTAGCAAGTACAAACTATGTTTTTGAGCAAGTAATGGATGAAGCAGTAGGGGAAATTAATTATGATGACCAAGCTGCATTAAAATTTAGCGCTAACTATAGTGATCAAAACATTCCAGTAGAATTAGTCATTTTAGATCAATTTGTAGAAAAAGATGAGGCTGGACTTTCTGCAGTTGTTGATGAAGAAGAGGAAGAATTAAAAACCTCTCAGCAAGAAGCACGCTATATGATTCAACGTATAAAATATATGGTTGAAAATGAAGTGCCAGTATTTAATCCAAAGGACGGTACAACACGACCAATTCGTTATAGTGATATTGTTATTTTAATGCGCTCAATGAAATGGTCTTCCGATTTAGCGGAGGAATTTAAGTCAGCTGGTATTCCTCTATATGCTGAATCTTCCAAAGGCTATTTTGAAGCACTGGAAGTAATGGTCATGCTGAATACGTTAAAAGTAGTGGATAATCCCTATCAAGATATTCCATTAGCTTCTGTTTTACGCTCACCTTTTATCGGTTTAACAGAAAATGAACTGGCTGCCATTCGTGTCGCAAAACGAAATGTACCATACTTTGTTGCGCTAAAGACTTATGTAGAGCAACCAGTGAATCAGGATACAGCCCAAAAAATAGCTCATTTTATGACGCTACTTGATAAATGGCGACAGCTGGCACGACGGGGATCACTTGCCAATTTAATTTGGACTATTTATTTAGATACGAATTATTATGAGATGGTTGGCGCAATGGCGAATGGAAAGCAACGTCAAGCTAACCTCAGAGTTCTTCATGACCGAGCACTGTCTTATGAAAAGACATCATTCCGCGGTTTATTCCGCTTTTTACGCTTTATCGATCGAATGAAATCGCGCGGAGATGATTTAGGCATTGCCAAATCGATTGGGGAAAGTGACGATGTTGTCCGTTTAGTCACGATTCACTCATCAAAAGGGCTAGAGTTCCCAGTCGTATTTGTTGCAGGAATGACGCATCGATTTAATGAACAAGATTTTAAAGGCTCTTATTTATTTGATCAAGATTTCGGAATAGCCGTAAAAGCGATCAATGCAGAAGAGCGAACGGTTTATACTTCACTACCTTATTTAGCAATGAAGGAAAAGAAAATTGCCAAGCTTAAAGCAGAGGAAATGCGGATTTTGTATGTAGCCATGACACGGGCAAAAGAACAATTAATTTTACTCGGTACAGTGAAAAATTGGGAAAAGAAAAAAGCAGATTGGGAAACGGTGCAAAATTTACCCGAGGACGCCATTTTGCCAGATTATTTACGAGCAAGTGCTAGTAGTTATCTCGATTGGGTCGGTCCAGCAGTTGCACGCCATAGTGATTTTTTAACCATTTCAAATAAAGATGAAGCGTTTAGCTCCGATTGGATACAACCTAATGCAAAATCATTATGGTCCGTCAAGGTGTTGCCTGTTGAATTGTTTAGCGGACGTAGTGAGGAACCAGTTATTTCAGAAGAAAAAGAGGAGCTAGTAGTAGACGAAGCACTATTAGCAGAAATAACGAAGCGATTTACTATGACCTACCCCTATGTCCAAGCAACAAAGAAAAAGTCGAAAACATCCGTTTCTGAAATAAAACGATTTGAAGCGCTACAGCAGGAAGAAGATATTACGTATAATCCATTAGCCAAGAAACAAGCATCACTGGCAAAACGACCGAACTTCATACAAGCGAAATCTTTAACATCCGCTGAGATCGGTACAGTCGTCCACGCTGTCATGCAGCATGTCCCTCAGCAAGGGTTCGCAACGCTTGATGAAGCGAACTGTTTTTTAAGAACCCTAGTTGTTCGAGAAATACTGACAGAGGAAGAAGCTGAAGCAATAGACATGGAAAAAGTCCAGCTATTTTTTGCATCAGCAATTGGCCAACGTTTTAAACAAGCCGATATTTTATTGAGGGAAGTACCTTTTACATTAAGTAGAAAGGACAAAGATGGAGACGTTCAAATCATCCAAGGGGTAATCGATTGTTTATTCGAAGAAAATGGACAGTGGGTATTACTTGATTACAAAACAGATAAAGTACGTCCACCGTTTGATTGCGAGCCAGCATTAACAAAAGAAATGACCAATCGATACGGTATACAGCTTAACATTTATAAGGAAGCAGTCGAGTCTATCAAACGAATAAAAGTAACAGAAAAAGTGCTATATCTATATGACGTTGGTGAAACGATCAGGTTAAATTAAGAATAGGGGCTATCTTGTAGGTATGGCTTACAGGATAGCCCTTCATTTGTTGTTAGCATAAACAATTTTGAGTAAGTTTTGAGTTCAGCTTATGAGTAACTGTGCGGTTAAGAAGAATTTGAGTGCGGTTTCTAAACCGTAGCGTGCGGATTTTCGGCTCTAGCGTTCGATTTTCCGGAGGTTGTGTTCGCTTTCGGAGCCACAGTGCGGTTAAGAAGAATTTGAGTGCGGTTTCTAAACGGTTGCGTGCGGATTTTCGGCTCTAGCGTTCGCTTTTCCAGAGTTTGCGTGCGCTTTCGAAGCCACAGTGCGGTTAAGAAGAATTTGCGTGCGGTTTCTAAACCGTAGCGTGCGGATTCTCGACTCTAGCGTTCGCTTTTCCAGAATTTGTGTTCGCTTTCGGAGCCAC
>DEQI01000222.1:0-3963 GCA_002360295.1 Planococcaceae bacterium UBA3370 | reverse complement strand
CGGATTTTCGGCTCTAGCGTTCGCTTTTCTAGAGTTTGAGTGCGCTTTCGAAGTAACTGTGCGGTTAAGAAGAATTTGAGTGCGGTTTTTAAACTGTTGAGTGCGGATTCTAAGCGGTTGCGTGCGGATTTTCGGCTCTAGCGTTTGCTTTTCCGGAATTTGTGTTCGCTTTCGAAGCCACAGTGCGGTTAAGAAGAATTTGAGTGCGGTTTCTAAACCGTAGCGTGCGGATTCTTGGCTCTAGCGTTCGCTTTTCCAGAGGTTGCGTGCGCTTTCGAAGTAACTGTGCGGTTAAGTAGTATTTGGGTCCTGGCTCTAGCGGTCGAAGCTCCTCTGTTCAACAGTTAGCCAAAAGTAAATGAACCTTGTGATTTAATCTGGTTTAGTGGAAGCCTCTCCATAATAATCTGATATATGATATTTGCTCTAAATCTTAATGATCCCTAAACGAATTAAATAATTGCAATAAATTTATCACAAATATGTCCGTTATCCCTCTCAGCTTCATGTAATATAGAGAGAACGGATAAAGTAAATATTGGATAAGGACAAATTATTTTACAAAGTATGCTGTAAATAGTTAGTGCTAGTTTTTTATTAAAAGAAAAGAAAGTATAAAGCTTGAGTATTGTCTGTTTCAGCGACCCCGAGGAGCTAATAACAGGGTCCCTCAACTATCAGAAAGTCTTTAAGTAAAGGAGGAGTAGGCTTGAAATTTCAGCCAACCATGTTAAGTGAACGTGTCCACACACTAGATGTTTTAAGAGGATTTAGTTTACTTGGTATATTATTAGTCAATATGTTTGGTTTTTATTTACCTTTACCACATATTGTTTTAAGTGAGTGGTTTACAGAAGCAAAAGATATTATTTGGCATCAAACGTTAGATATTTATGTACAAAGTAGTTTTTACCCGTTATTTTCTATCCTATTTGGCTACGGACTTGCTATGCAGTTTATGAAGTCGAAACAAACAGAAGTGAATTTTTATAAATTTGCCCCTAAACGTTTAGTCATCTTATTTGTCATTGGTTTAATGCATGCATTTCTTATTTGGTGGGGCGATATTTTAGCGATGTACGCCTTTTGTGGCTTCTTTTTGCTGGCACTTATTCGTCTGAAAAGTGGTTGGCTACTAACGGTTGCACTGACACTAAATATGCTGATGCATGCTTTTATCTTATTTATTTACTCTGTTTCAGGTTTGTTAACAGCAGAAGTAGATGGACAATTTGTACATATTATGAATGTACAAAATGCGATTGAGGCATACGGGATTGGCTCCTGGACAGATGCCTTTATGCAACGTTTAACTGACTTATCCGTACAAATGAGCTTTGGCATGTGGTTCTTTTCTTTATTTACCATTTTACCTTATATGTTAATTGGCGCTGCAGCTGCTAAATGGCAATTAATTGAACGTGCCAAGGACCTCAAATTATTATGGGGTTGTCTTGCTGTGATGTGTATTAGTGCTGGACTATTCATAAAAAGTGCGCCGTTTACATTTACAGAAACGTATTTACTGCAATATTTAAAGGTTTACATTGGTGGACCGATTTTAGCTATTGGGTACATTGCCGTAATTGTCATCCTTTGCCTTATGCCTGTAGCTACGAAAGTGTTGGCTCCTCTTGCCAAGGCTGGCCGTATGTCGATGACGCTCTACATTATGCAGTCCATTATTTGTACAGTTATTTTCTATAATTTTGGCTTTGGTCTATATGGTAAAGTAGACGTTGCTCTGGGGACTTATATAGCTATCGGAATATTCGTCTGTCAAGTAATCATAGCAGAACTATGGTTATCTAAGTTTTCACAAGGACCACTTGAGGCAGCGGTAAAAAGGTTAACTTATGGAAATATATTGTCAGAAAAGTGAGGTATTTTATGTAAAAATAAGGTATGATGTATAAAAAAAGAAGGAGCATAATGATGAAAATTTTATCTTTTAAATTGGATGGGCAAGTCAAATTCGGACCAAAAGTCAAAAAAGAAGAAGCTGTTTGGGATGTACTTTTTATTCAAGAAAAGCTTCAAGTATTCCCTTCTTTTCCATCTACTATTATTGAAGGTATTTCACAAGGTTTTGATTTCGTAGAGCAAATGAGAAAACTGATAGAAGCGGCACAAAAAAGCGGTGATTCGGATCAGTTTAAACATACATTTAAAGAAATAGAGTGGCTTTCACCGATTCCACGTACACCGAAAAATATACTGTGTATTGGGAAAAATTATAATGAACATGCGAAAGAGATGGGGGCAGAGGCAGCTCCTGAACATGTAATGGTATTCACAAAAGCACCAACTGCTATAGCGGCCGATGGGCAAACGTTACCAATTCATGCAGAGAAAACAACTATGCTAGATTATGAAGGGGAGTTAGCTGTCGTAATTGGCAAGCGTGGGAAAGATATTCCTAAAGGGATGGCGTATGACTATGTGTTTGGCTATACGATTGGGAATGATATTACGGCTCGTGACTTACAAGCCAAGCACAAACAGTTCTTTTTAGGGAAAAGTTTAGAAGGTACTTGTCCATTAGGGCCGTACTTAGTGTCAAAAGATGAAATTCCAAATCCACAAGTATTATCTGTGGTGACGAAAGTAAATGGTGAAGTACGACAAAATGGATCAACGAAAGATATGATGTTTAATGTTGCAGAACTGATCTCTATATTATCGAACCATGTTCTATTAGAGCCAGGGGATGTCATTTTAACGGGTACGCCAGCGGGAGTTGGAAAAGGGATGAATCCACCGACTTTTCTTCAAGCAGGAGATGAAGTAAAAATCTCAATTGAAGGCATTGGTACTTTAGTCAATCGATTTTCATCATGTGAGATGAGTAGTGTCGTAGAAAAGTAGCTATAAGTTCGAAATCTTTGAATCAATCTATCTGGCATGGTAGGATATTGCATGATAAGAAAAATATGAGGTGGGGAAATTATGGGTTTTTTAACGGGTTCAACACATATTCACATTACAACGTGGGTACTTGCAATTATATTATTTTTAATTGCTGCAATAGCAACTAAGCCAAATAAAGGGGTACATATGGCATTGCGCTTGATGTACATTTTAATCATTATTTCTGGTGGCGCGCTATTCATGGAATACCGAGATATTATTGCAGAGGGTGGCAGTTACTATGATATGAAATTATTATTTGGTGTACTAGTCATCGGATTTATGGAAATGATTTTAGTTCGTAAAAATAAAGGCAAGTCGACGGCATTGTTTTGGGTACTATTTGGCATCGTATTTTTAGTTACTCTTTACCTTGGATTATTCGGCGGCATTAGCATGAATTTTTAATAATTTATAAAGTCTACGAGGCACTACTAGATGCTTCGTAGTTTTTTTTGTCATCATTATTTTCCGGGTTCACTTTTTAGACGTATTTATAGTTTCAATTGTGCCAATATATGAGAAAATAAAACGACCAATATCCAAAATTTTGATAGAATGAGAATGGATTGTTTTTGAAAGAGAGGGAATTAAATTGAGATTCAAAAAATGGATTAGTGCAACTGCAGCTAGTATTTTACTAGCAGCCTCGTTTTCAACCGCTTCTATTCATGCTGAAGAAAGCCGAACAATTGCAGATGAGAGTATATATGACTTATTAGTTGATCGTTATTTTAATGGAACAGGGAAAAATGATTTTGATGTCAATACGAAAGATCCAACACAATTTGCGGGTGGCGATTTTGAAGGGCTACTACTAAAACGATCATTCATTAAAGATATGGGCTTTACGGTCGTATCTATTGGATCTGTATTTGAAACAGAAACATATGATGGGCGAGCAGTAACTAGTTATGAAAAGATAGAGGATCATTTTGGCACAAGTGATGAGTTACAAAACGTAGTCGATACATATCAAAAAGAGAACATGTTGATTATGATAGATTTCCCTCTGTCCAATGTGAGTGAAAATCATGAATGGGCACAGGATCC
>DEQI01000258.1 GCA_002360295.1 Planococcaceae bacterium UBA3370 | reverse complement strand
CTACTTAAAAGAGCCTAAGTAAAGTATGCTAGTAAAGCTGGCGAATTTGAGGTGTTATATGAAACGGCAATTAACAGAAAAATTGTGGCGAGAAGAGAAATATCGTATTATGTTTCATAGTCAAAAGCATTATGATCAAATAAGGCTAGCGATGCGAGAACAGTTGGATCATGAATATATAGAACTTTTAATTCATGAGGGGCTACGACAAGCGCCAACTATAGAGAGTATGCGTAATGCATGTCAGCATATGTGGGGGTATTTTCGAAAAACAGCTACACCAGAAGAAAAGCATAGTTACGAACTACTACTCAACGAGAGTAATATTCCAACGCTTCTTTCTTTTTTTAAGGTATTAGCTATTCGATATAATGTTGCTTATCTACGCGAAAGCTCTATATTATTTAAAAATGATTAGTAATAAGTACTACAGGTATTAAACGTGAAGGAGGATGAGCATGGACAAAACGAATGATAGTACTGAGGTCATCTATCTTTCTAGCCCATCCGAACGCACAATGCATCCGTTTTTTAATAAACAAGTCGTCTTTACAGGAGGACTCTCCACAATGACACGTTCAGAAGCTGCGAAAAAAGTTCGCGCTTGTGGAGGTATTATTCAAGGAGCAGTTACAAAGGACACCCATTTTGTCATTCTTGGGGATAAACATCGTGGTATAAGTAGAAAACGATTAAAAGCAGAGCAGCTGATTCACTTGGGCATAGACATTCAAATAATTGTAGAAGCTGATTTTTTATGGCTTATTTCAATGAAAAAGAAATTATAAAGTAAGTGTGAAATAGGAACTCTTTAAAAAGACGCCTTCTAATAAATATAAAAGTATTTACTAGCAATCATTTGTTCGTGTCAGCTTTTTTGTTTGCATCATTAAAAAATGGTACAATGGAAGGTAAGAAAAAAGTTTTTGTATTTTTAAAAAGGATGGTCTTTCATGCCAAATAATCAAACAAAAAGGTTAACACAAGGTGCGATGATGGTGGCAATTTTTGCTATATTAATAGCAATCGCCTTTTATATACCTGTTATTAATATTATTGCAACAGCATTTGCGCTCTTACCGATCGCATGGTTTAGTGCAAAATATGACCGAGCATCGTCTATTTTAGTGGCAACAATGGCCGTTGTGATTACCTTCTTCTTCGGCGGCCTTTTGATTATGCCGTTTTCAATTATTTTTGCTGCACTAGGTGTTGCCATTGGTGATGCGCTACGTACGAAGAAAAGTAAGCTTTTCTTACTGATGTCGTCTAGCTTAACACTTTTATTTACATTCGCCATTCAATATTTAGTATCCTTACGTTTGTTTGAATTTGATTTTATTCAAGATTCTATGCAGTTAATGCGCAAAAGCTATGAGCAAGCTATGACTTTTTCAGAGCGAGTAACGGGAAGCCAAGTTGTCACAGAGGAATACTTGAATGCCCTATTTGATATGATGGAAATGGCACTGCCAGCTTCGATTACACTTGGTGTCTTTATATTAGCGTTTATTTTAATTTCTGTTAATTTACCGATATTAAAACGCCTTAAAATTGATGTACCAAAATTTGCTCCATTTAAAAATATGCGCTTGCCAAAAGCAATTTTATGGTACTACCTAATTGTGTTGATTATTAATATTTTTGTTAATCCTGAAGTGGGTTCGATTTTATATGTCATCATATTAAATCTTTCGTTTATATTATGGGTATTATTTACGTTGCAAGGTTTATCATTCATCTTCTATCTTATAGAAGAGTATGGTGCACCTAGCTTTTTAAAAGTACTTGTCGTCATACTTACTATGCCGTTATATTCCTTTTTAATTTTGCTAGGAATTATCGATTTAGGCTTTAACTTACGTGCATTTATTAAAGGAAAAAAACAGAAAAAATGAGGGACTGATAAAAATGGGTGTTTTTAGAAAACGATTAATTCGATATCCGCTTTTATTTCTATCCTTCCTAGCGATAGGAGCAGCATTCTTCCTTATTTTCTGGAACATTTGGTTTGGCCTTATTTATATGTTGCTCGTTTCAATAAGTCTTTTTTATGCATGGAAAGTTGAACATACGATTTTTTACGATACAGAAAAGCATATCGAGTCATTATCTTTTCGAATGAAAAAAGTTGGGGAAGAAGCTTTTTTAGAAATGCCAATTGGAATTGTGCTTATAAATGATAAGTTTGAAATTGAGTGGGCAAATCCATTTATGTTACGCGTTTTAAATACGGATTCTCTTATTGGAGAAGATATGTTTAGCATATCAGAAGGCTTATATAGCTTAATGAAACCTGAAGAAAAGCGAGAATTAACAGTAACGATACATGATCGGAAGTACCGTGTTTATTATAAAAGTGAAGAAAAATTACTATACTTTTTCGATGTTACAGAACAGGTTGAAATTGAAACGCAATACTTTGCCGATAGAACCGTTTTAGCCGTATTATTTATAGACAATTATGATGAAATCACGCAAGCAATGGATGATCAGTCTCGAAGTGTCACAAATACGATGGTGACTTCTATCGTCAATGAATGGGCTGCTCATTATGGTATTTTTGTGAAGCGTATCTCCTCTGATCGTTTTTTAGCTGTATTAAATGAATCAATCTTAACAGAGTTAGAGAAGAAAAAGTTTTCCATACTGGATGTTATTCGAGAAAAGACATTACAAAAAAACTTATCTTTAACATTAAGTATTGGAGTAGGAGCCGGTTCACCCTCCTTAATTGAGCTAGGTGAATTAGCGCAATCCAGCCTTGATTTAGTACTTGGACGTGGTGGCGACCAAGTAGCAATCAAACAGCCGAACGGGAAGCTACGTTTTTATGGTGGTAAAACAAACCCAGTAGAAAAACGAACACGTGTAAGAGCGCGGGTTATTTCTCATGCACTACGAGATCTTATTCAAGAAAGCGATCAAGTGTTTATTATGGGACATAAAAATCCAGATATGGACGCGATAGGTGCTGCTATTGGTGTACGGAAAATGGCTCAAATGAATAAAGTAGAAGGCTATATTGTAGTCAATTTTGATGAAATCAATGGCAGTGTGCACAGGCTGATGCACGAAATAGAAGGAAAATCTGATTTTTATGATCGGTTTATCTCGCCTGATGAAGCGTTATCAAAAATAACAGCAAAATCTTTACTTGTCATCGTAGATACGCATAAACCAAGCCTTGTGATTGATGAGCGTTTATTTAATAAAGTTGAAAAAGTGGTTGTCATTGACCATCATCGTCGAGGCGAAGAATTTATCGTCAATCCGACACTTGTTTATATGGAGCCATATGCTTCATCAACAGCAGAACTTGTAACGGAGTTATTAGAGTATCAGCCGAAAAATGAAAAAATAACAATTCTTGAAGCGTCAGCACTATTATCTGGTATTATCGTAGATACAAAAAGCTTTACATTGCGAACGGGTGCACGAACGTTTGAGGCTGCCTCTTATTTACGCTCACATGGTGCAGATACAATATTAGTGCAACGTTTGCTAAAAGAAGATGTAGATACGTATATTGAACGTTCAAAAATCGTCCAAACGGTTAAGTTTGCTTTCCCAGGTATTGCGATAGCAAAAGGTGAAGATGGGCGCGTATACGATTCAGTATTAATAGCTCAAACGGCAGACATTTTGCTAACAATGAAAGATGTATCGGCTTCATTTGTTATTGCACATCGAGCAGATGGATTAATAGGGATTAGCGCTAGATCGTTAGGCGAAACGAATGTACAGCTCGTAATGGAGAAGCTTGGTGGGGGCGGTCATTTAACAAATGCTGCTGCTCAAATTGAAGCTAATTCTATTGATGAAGTGAAAAACTATTTAATTCAAGCAATTGCAGAAGTAATGGAAGGGAGTAATGAATAATGAAAGTTGTATTTTTAAAAGATGTTAAAGGAAAAGGCAAAAAAGGTGAAATTAAAAATGTTGCAGATGGTTATGCACAAAACTTCTTAATTAAAAATGGCTATGCAGTAGAAGCAAATAACCAAGCGCTCAGCCAATTAGAAGGTCAAAAAAAATTAGAGGCAAAAAACGCAGCAGCTGAGTTACAAGCTGCTAAAGATTTAAAAGAAAAAATTGAAGCGCTAGAAGTTGTAGTAAAGGCGAAATCTGGTGAAGGTGGACGCTTATTTGGCTCTGTATCAACAAAACAAGTAGCAGACGCTTTACAAAAAGATCATGGGATTAAGCTGGATAAAAGAAAAATGGAGTGCAACGAAGGCATTCGCTCTTTAGGCTATACAAATATTCCAGTAAAATTACATCATGAAGTAAAAGCAACATTAAAAGTACATGTTAAAGCTGAATAAGGAGAGCATAGTATGAACGAATCCATGATGGACCGCGTTCCTCCACATAATAATGAAGCTGAGCAATCGGTTTTAGGTGCTATATTTCTTGAACCACAGGCACTCATAACGGCTTCTGAAATATTAATACCTGAAGATTTTTACCGTCGTGCCCATCAAACAATTTTCCAAACGATGCAAGTATTAAGCGATCAAGGAAAAGCGATAGATGTTGTCACAGTGACAGAAGAGCTTTCGGCAAAAAAAGAGCTTGAGGATGTAGGTGGGCTATCCTATATTTCAGAGCTTGCAAACGCAGTACCAACAGCAGCTAATATTGCACATTATGCTAAAATCGTAGAAGAAAAAGCATTACTACGTCGTTTAATAAATGTTGCAACAAAAATTGTACAGGATAGCTATACACGTGAGGATGAAGTAGAAGCTTTACTATCCGAAGCAGAGAAAAAAATGATGGAAGTCGCCAATCGTAAAAATGGAGGCGACTTCAAGCACGTAAAAGATGTCCTCGTCGAGACGTTTGATAACATTGAAAAATTGCAATCAAGACAAGGCGATGTCACGGGGATTCCGACTGGATTTCGGGATTTAGACCATATTACTGCGGGTTTCCAACGTAATGACTTAATTATTGTTGCGGCGCGTCCATCTGTGGGGAAAACGGCATTTGCCCTTAATATTGCCCAAAGTGCTGCAGTGCAAGCACGTGAAAACGTAGCCATCTTTTCTCTTGAGATGGGTGCCGACCAGCTTGTCATGCGTATGCTTTGTGCGGAAGGGAATATTGATGCACAAGCATTGCGTACAGGTGCCTTAACGACAGAGGACTGGGGCAAACTAACGATGGCAATGGGTAGCTTATCAAATTCAGGTATTTATATTGATGATTCTGCAGGGGTTCGCGTAAATGAACTACGAGCAAAATGTCGACGTTTAGCGCAGGAACACGGACTTGGAATGATTATTATAGACTACTTACAGTTGATTCAAGGTAGTGGTCGTCCAGGGGAGAACCGTCAACAGGAAGTATCGGAAATTTCACGTTCATTAAAAGGATTGGCGCGAGAGTTGAAAGTGCCTGTTATTGCATTATCGCAGCTTTCGCGTGGCGTAGAGCAACGTCAAGATAAACGTCCAATGATGAGTGACTTGCGTGAATCGGGTTCGATTGAGCAAGATGCTGATATTGTCGCTTTCTTATATCGTGATGACTATTATGACAAAGAATCTGAGAATAAAAATATGATTGAGATCATCATAGCAAAGCAACGTAACGGTCCAACAGGTACAGTAACGCTTGCTTTTAAAAAGGAATTTAATAAATTCATTAATGTCGATTGGTCGCAACATCAGCCACCACCTGAATATTAGCTTTTGTTCTAGTAGTAAAAACCAAAATATTGGTTTTTACTACTATTTTTTTTGACAACATTACTATTGTTATAAATATAATCTCTTTGTATAGGTTTAAAGAGTGATAATAAATGTATAAAAGTCTTAGTATTTGAATATAAATTTAAGAAAATATTCTACTATTTCTCATAGTACAAGTTGAAATGCTTATACGTTTATGACAAAAAGTTCGCTAATAATACATTTTCATTACAAAAGGGATTATATGTTCAACGGGAATAAGTAATATGTTACATTATAGGAGTGTGATTTTGCGCACAAGTAAAAATTTTGTATTTTTAGTCAAGGTTTTGGAAGGGGCTTTATCATGAGTTCAAATTGGAACATAAAAAAAGACTCTAATATACATGATGCTCATTTTGGAAAACACCAATTAAGTATGATGAAAAAGACCGCAATCGCTTTATTTATATTATCTTGTTTAATGTTAAATGTAGGCTTTTCAGATGAAGTAGCAGGCAAAAGCTCATTTAGCAAAATTTATCATATATATGCAAATAATAGTTATATCGGCGCGGTTTCGAACTTAGAAGGAGTGGAAACGGTAATTGCCGATAAAGAGCGACAAGCTAAATTAGAGTATGAAGATTTAACAATCGATGCTAGTTCAAATATTGAAATTGTTTCAGAGCAAGTATTCCATGCGAATACAAATGATGCTGAAATATTAGGTAAGTTAAAACAAGCTATAGTAGCTGAAGCAGAAGCGTATGCTGTACAAGTAGAAGGAAAAACAGTTGCCTATGTAAAAGACGAAGCTGAGTATGAAAAAGCACTGGATTTACTCAAGCTTGAATACGTAACTCAAGAAGAGCTAGATGCTTTAGATAATAATCAAAAAACTCGATCTGTAACGCCATTGCAGAAAAATGAGACGCGCGTTTTAGAAGTTTCACTATTAGAGCAAGTGGATGGGGAAGAGACAAAAGCAAATCCAACAGATGTATTATCAGCTGAAGATGCAGTCGCTTTATTGCAAACAGGTACCCTTGAGAAAGAAACATATGCTGTTCAACAAGGGGATGTGTTAGGTTCTATCGCCAAGAAACATGATTTATCTTTAGCTCAATTAATAGAGTTAAATCCAGGTATGAATGAATCATCGCTTTTACAGATTGGACAAGAATTAAACGTTACGGTAAATAAACCACTATTAACGGTAAAAGTTGTAGAGGAAAAATTAAAAGTTGAAACAATTGACTATGCGCACATTGTTAAAGAGGATCCAAGTTTGCCAAAAGGTGAGAAAAAGGTTATTTCTGAAGGTGCTGTAGGTAAAAAGAATGTATCTTATCTCGTTACTTTGGAAAATGGAGAGCGTGTAGAACGTGTCGTAACAGATGAGGAAATCATACAAGAGCCGGAAAACCGAGTTGTAGTTGTTGGGACGAAGGAGATTCCATCACGTGGGACAGGCAGTTTTGCTTGGCCAACAAATGGAGGGTATATTTCTAGCCATGTTGGCGAACGTTGGGGAGCATTCCACCGTGGTCTTGACATTGCTAGACCATCAAATTATACAATTAAAGCGTCTGATAATGGTGTTGTAACATTTACAGGTTGGGACGGCACTTATGGTAACAAAATTGTGATAAATCATAACAATGGTTATGAAACGGTTTATGCTCATTTATCGCAAATTGACGTTTCTGTAGGACAGGTTGTAGAACAAGGAGCAGCCATTGGTGTGATGGGATCTACGGGTAATTCAACAGGGACTCATTTACATTTTGAAATTCACAAAGATGGTGCAGTAGTGAATCCACTATCTTATTTACAATAAGTATTTTCAAGGAGCCTGCTAAGATATTTGAGCTGGCTCCTTTACTTATATGCAATTACTGGAGCAGCAGTTCTTGAATGTTGCCAGGAAGGGGGGCTAGAGAGTCATTGACTTTCTTGCCCGCTTTTTTATATAAATAATACTACCGATTAATATAAATGAAGAAACCTAATATTACTACAGTGACCCACCGCTTTATGTCATAATAAAGTATAATAATTTAATATAGATGAGTTCATTTCAAAAAAGATACGAATAATTCTATATAAGGTGAAAGGTAGAGAGTGTTAATTACGGCTATACTTTTCACTACAGAATTAAGTTTTTTAGGGGTAAATCCTTTAGAAGCTATCTATGCCAACGAATTTTACATTTATTATTGATATAATATATATGCATAGTAACTATAGTGAGGTAACTGTCTATTAGTTGTTTTGATATGATGGTAGTAATAGTGATACTTTGCTCGTATAATTATTTCCTGAGCAATAACATATGGATATAGCTCATTAATGCACCAAATTGTAAAGCATGATAGAGTAAAAGTAAGCTGAAATTTTAAGTTAAATATATGAATATAAAAATAAAAAATTGAAAGGATGAGAATATGAGTAAAACTATTTTAGTTGTGGATGATGAAAAACCAATCGCTGATATTTTGCAATTTAATTTAATTAAAGAAGGGTACCATGTTATTTGTGCTTATGATGGCGAAGAAGCCTTACAAAAAGTAGAGGAAGAGTTACCCGATTTAATGTTATTAGATATTATGCTTCCAAAACGCGATGGGATGGAAGTATGCCGTGAGATTCGTAAAAAGTATGATTTCCCTATTATTATGTTAACGGCTAAAGGCTCTGAAATTGATAAAGTACTAGGTCTTGAAATGGGTGCTGATGATTATGTCACAAAGCCGTTTAGTACACGTGAATTAATCGCTCGTGTCAAAGCGAATATGCGTCGTCTAAATGTTTCTACACAAGTGGAGGAAACAACTACAGAAACGAATGATATCGTCGTTGGTTCTTTGACGATTCAACCAGATGCTTATTTAGTTTTAAAACGGGATGAAGCTATTGAATTAACACACCGTGAATTCGAATTATTACATTATTTAGCAAAACATATTGGGCAAGTAATGACTAGGGAACACTTATTACAAACAGTATGGGGCTATGATTATTTTGGTGATGTCCGTACAGTCGATGTGACGATTCGTCGTCTAAGAGAAAAGATTGAAGACAATCCAAGCCATCCTACATGGATTGTGACACGACGCGGGGTAGGTTATTATTTGCGAAATCCTGAGCAGGAGTAAAAAAATGCAAAAAGTAAGCTTTTTTAAATCAATCCATGTTAAGCTCGTATTAATTTATATTTTGCTAATTATTATCGCTTTACAAATAATTGGACTGTATTTCTCTAAAGAGTTAGAGGAAAATTTAAAGGAGAATTTCCAAGATTCTATTATTCAAAGAATAGATCTTGTACAATACAGTATTCGTGAAGAACTTCTAAAAGAGCGAAACGATACTACACCAACACGAGAAGATAGTTTAAATGTTATATTACGTGAGTTTTCTACCGCGGATATTAATGAAATACGCGTTATTGACAATCAAAACCGTGTCATTGCTACTTCCGAAAGCGATAATCAGTCCATTGTTGGGCAACGTTCAACAGAAGATTTAATCCGTAAATCACTAGCTGCGGAAACCTATTTAGATAAAATCTTTTTTGAAAAGGGTACCAATAAACGCGTTTGGAGTTTAGCCAAACCTATATTAGATACGGTTGGACCAAATAGTGAAGTAATTGGTGTCATTTATATCGAGGCAAATATTGAAAAAGTATATGAGCAAATGGGCGAAATTAATCGTATATTTGCTGTAGGTACAGCTATTTCCCTTATCATTACAGTGATTTTAGGAATATTAGTAGCACGCACCATTACACGGCCTATATCTGATATGAGAAAACAGGCACAAGCCATGTCAAAAGGGAATTTCTCAAGAAAAGTACGTGTATATGGTACCGATGAAATTGGACAACTCGCTATTGCCTTTAACCACTTAACGAATCGATTACAAGAGGCTACATCTACGACAGAAGCTGAGCGCCGCAAGCTTGCAACAGTATTGAGTAACATGACGGATGGAGTTATTGCAACAGATCGCAAAGGGAAAATTATTTTAATTAATGAGCCTGCTCTTAGTCTATTACATGTTTCACGTGAAACAATGATGAATCGACCGATTGCCTCTGTATTAGGACTTGATCAGGAATATAGCTTTGAAGATTTAATTCATATGAAAGAACCTGTGAATTTAAATTTTAGTACGTATAACGCGCCGTATATACTACGTGCTAATTTTTCAGTCATTCAAAAAGAAACAGGGTTTGTTAACGGATTGATAACGGTTTTACACGATATTACGGAACAGGAAAAAATCGATATGGAGCGCCGTGAATTTGTAGCCAATGTATCACATGAGCTTCGTACGCCATTAACAACGATGCGTAGCTATTTGGAAGCATTAGCTGATGGTGCATGGCGAGATGTAAACATTGCACCGAGTTTTTTAAATGTTACACAAACAGAAACAGAGCGCATGATTCGTCTTGTTAATGATTTACTCCAACTATCAAAAATGGATAGTCATGATTATGAGTTAAATAAAGACTTTGTTGAGTTTAATAAATTTTTCAATCGGATTATCGATCGTTTCGAAATGTCTAAATCTCAAAATGTTCAATTTGTGCGCCTATTACCAGAAACAAGTTATTTCGTTGATATTGATACAGACAAATTAACACAAGTAATTGATAATATTATTTCCAATGCATTGAAGTATTCACCAGATGGGGGAAATATCCGTTTTGGGTTTACCGTACATGGTACGATGTTAAAAGTAATGATTTCAGATGATGGAATGGGGATTCCGAAAGAAAATGTCGGTCGTATTTTCGATCGCTTCTATCGAGTAGACAGAGCTCGTGCACGATCAATGGGTGGCTCTGGTTTAGGGCTTGCTATTGCGCGTGAAATGATAGAAGCACATAACGGGAAAATATGGGCAGAGAGCGAAGAAGGTGTAGGAACGACGATTTTCTTCACATTACCTTACGAATTAGATGAATCGGGGGATTGGGAATGAAATATATTGAACATATAAAATCGATTGTTCTATTTCTTCTCGTGTCACTTAGTTTGCTATTAACATTTATGATTTGGAATTACCAGCCTAATTATAAAACGGTGGAAGATGAACACGTACAGCAAGTGTCCATTGGTAGTAAAAAGGCAATTGAGCAAGTCATTAAGCCTTACCGTATATTATTTAGAACGGATGATAAGTTTACTGGTAGTGTATCAGGTACAGTTATTGATAGTTTGATGGCTATGATGCCAACTATGCAGGCACAGAATTTCACTTTAATAAATAACAATGTATCAAATGAGAAAATAAATGAAATGCTACGTATTTCAGAACGTATGACATTGTTTTTCCCTACTGAAGTACCGCTTCCGTTATTTTCTAGCGTTTTGCCATTTAGTGAAGATTTACCTGAAACAACGTTTAACCGTATTATTATTGATTGGAGTAGCCTAGCTACAACAAGACAATTACAGTTTTTATTTATTAGCACGGAAAATCGTACCCTATACCGATCATATGTAAAAGTTGATGAAGAAGTAAAACTATTAAAGGGATTTATAGATCCAGCATTAAACTTTGCTCAATATGAGGAGTTTGAGAGACCAAATAGTCTATCGCTCTATACAATGAGTGAGCCTATAGAATCGGTTATCTATAACTACTATATTGAAGAAAGTTCGTTAGATCTACTTAAACGTGTACTATTTCCTGACCCTAATATTGTGCAGCGTAATATTGAAAGTACACAGTCTGAAAAGTATACAGATGGCATGTCGCTTATGACAGTAGATAGACAAAGTAAAATGATAAACTATGTTTATCCTGCAGCAGAAAGTATTTCCGACATTCCAGCTTCACTTTTACTCAGAGATAGCTTTGACTTTTTAAATGAGCATGGGGGAATCACAGCAGATTTTCGTTATTCTTCTATGAATAATCAAAAACATGTAGTCGAATATCAGTTATTTTTCCAAGGACTCCCTGTTTACAGTGATGATACTTTAACTCGAATTACGACCATTTGGGGAGATAATCGTATTTTCCGTTATCGTCGCCCCTATTACTCACTTGAAGTAGGGGAAAACTCGGTAAAAGAATTGTTATCTGGCCCCGAAATTATAGAGTATATTCAACATCATAAAGAATATAAAATGGAAGATATAAAAGAAATCGTAGTTGGCTATTATTTAACGCAAAATCAAAATAAAAAATCGTTTGCATTAGAGCCAAGCTGGTTTGTTATTACGAAAGATGGTTGGACGCGTGTTATGCCGGAACGAGTAGGGGGGATTGAATATGGATTGGAGTAATACAAAATCTATATTCATCTTTGTTTTTTTAGTATTAAACATCTTTTTATATCATCAGTATTTAAATAGTTATAAAGAAGCGCAAAATGTAGAAGAGACAGGGGAAAAAGATATTGAAGTGCGTTTAAAAGAAGATAATATAACGTACAATACTTTACCTACAACTATTGAAAAAGCAGCCTATGTTTCTGGTAAAGTGAAAAAGTTCAATTTAGGTGAATTGCCTAAAAATACAAATCAATCTTATAAAATAGAAGAAAATATGCTTGTAGCTACTCTGAAAGAGCCAGTAAAGTTGGTAGCTATTGATGAGCAACACCTACAAGAATTTTTACAGTTATATGTGTATCAAGGGGATTCTTATACACTCTGGATAAATGATGAAGAGGAAGGTAGTGTGCTCTTTTTTCAACGTATAATGGATAATCGTACACTTTATTATAATGCTTTCGTTAAAGTTTATTTTAATGAAGAAGGCGAAGTGTACAAATATGAGCAAACAATGCTAGAAAAGCTAGAACAATTAGACCAGCAGGAAAATCTATTGACACCTATACAAACGATTCAAGCATTATATGCAAAAAGCTTATTAAAGCCTGATTCACGTGTAATCAATATGAAACTTGGATACTCAACACTTGTACAGCTTACACAAACACAAGTATTTGTACCAACTTGGGAAGTCCGTGTAAGAACGTCTGATGGGATATTTGAAGAGTATTTTGTGAATGCAGTTGATGGAAAAATAGTCGATCTGCAGCTAGAAGTAAAAGATTTAGAGGAAGACGAGTAGGGAGTTTTGACTATGCGATTTAGTGTATTAGCTAGTGGTAGTACTGGCAATGCAATATATGTAGAAAATGATGAACATGCATTTTTAGTTGATGTAGGTTTAAGTGGAAAAAAGATGGAGCAGCTATTCTCACAAATTGATCGCGACATGAAAAAACTTTCAGGCATATTAGTTACACATGAGCATAGTGATCATATTAAAGGGCTCGGTGTAGTAGCGCGAAAATACAATGTACCGATTTACGCTAACGCCAAAACATGGGATGCAATGGAACATCTTATTGGACAAATTCCAACCGATTTAAAATTTCAATTTGATATGGAAACAATTAAAACATTTGGTTCAATAGATATCCAGTCTTTTGCTGTCTCTCATGATGCCGCTGATCCGATGTTCTATGTATTCCAAGAGAATAATCGTAAGTTGGCTGTTATTACAGATACAGGCTATGTAAGTGACAGAATGAAAGGGTATATTCGTGGAGCAGATTCTTTTGTGTTTGAAAGTAATCATGATGTGGGTATGCTGCAAATGGGACGATATCCTTGGAGCATTAAGCGTCGTATTTTAAGTGATGTTGGACATGTTTCAAACGAAGATGCTGCGGTAGCCATGAGTGATGTTGTGTTCGAAAAGCCTACACAAATTTATCTATCTCATTTAAGTAAAGATAATAATATGAAAGAATTAGCACGTATGAGCGTGTCGCAAACATTGCAGTCTTGCGGAATAATTGCAGGGGAATTTGTCCACCTGCATGATACGGATGCAGAACAACCGACAAAGCTTGTAACGGTATAATAGTTTAGTACAAGGGCTGTTTGTAACTCCTTACAAACAGCCCTATTCTATTGTCGGTAATCGTTGTTTTTACTTCGGTGGTATTCATCAAGTATACATAAGAGTAAATGTCTTTTTTTAAGTATAAAATTTTCGATTTAACAAAAAATATGAGTGTTTGATTTGTTTGAAAAGTTGCTAGTGGGGTTTACAGATTGTTGATTATTTCTACCTTAGTATAAGCATAAAAATACAAGTAACAATAATTTATATCGCTATTTACACATAAACATTAGTTTTTGGAAGTGATTAGATGTTTTTATTGTAGTTTTAATTTTTTTTCATCTAATTTTAATGTTTCCTGTGTATGCTTATAGTACAAAATGAACGAGAGGGAGATTTAAATGAGTTATTATAATGAAGATGATCAGCATACACAACAAGAACCTTTAACACCTCTACAAGAACGTCTAAAACGTGACGAAGAGGAGCTAAATAAAAAGCGTGGGAAAAAAGAAAAAGGAGGAAATAAAACGGGCTATTTTGTTAGCGGTCTTTCAGGGGTAATTGTCGGTGCCTTATTAATGTGGCTATTATTACCTTCGCTCGTTGGACAACTGCCAGGAACAAGTACATCGACAAACAATCAATCTTCCCCGAATATTACACAAACAGCTACTGAAGTAACAACGGATATTACGAAGGCTGTAGAACAAGTGTCAGATGCTGTAGTAGGTATTACAAATATGCAACAAGTATCAAACTTCTGGAATCAACAATCTACTACGCAGGAAGCAGGCAGTGGTTCCGGTGTTATTTATAAAATTGAAGGGGACAAAGCATTTATTGTCACAAACTATCACGTAGTAAGTGAGGCACAACAGCTAGAAGTAACTTTAGCTGATGGTTCTAAAGAAAATGCTGAATTAGTTGGTAGTGATATTTGGACGGATTTAGCAGTTATTTCGATTAGCAGTAAAAATGTAACGACTGTTGCGAAATTCGGTGACTCAGATGTATTAAAACAAGGGGAAACAGTTATTGCAATCGGTAATCCATTAGGTTTAGAATTTTACGGTTCTGTAACAGCAGGTATCGTATCAGGTAAAGATCGCTCAGTGCCAGTAGATTTAAATGATGATGGTACTGTTGACTGGAATACAGAAGTTTTACAAACAGATGCTGCGATTAACCCAGGGAATAGCGGTGGAGCACTAATTAATATCGCCGGTGAATTAGTCGGTATTAACTCCATGAAAATTGCAGAGTCCTCAGTTGAAGGTCTAGGCTTCTCTATTCCAATTAATAGCGTTATCCCAATTATTGAGGAGCTAGAGGTGAAAGGTGAAGTAGTGCGTCCTTCCATGGGTATATCATTACTTGATTTAACAGAAGTTCCGGCATTTTATCAGCAACAAACATTGAATTTACCAGAAGAAGTAACAACAGGTGTCGTGATTACGGATGTAGTACAAGGTTCAGCAGCTGATAAAGCAGGGGCAAAACAATATGATGTCATTGTCGAAATGGATGGCGAAAAAATAGAAGACGCTATCGACTTACGAAAACATTTGTACAATGAAAAAGAAGTAGGCGATACATTAAAAATGAAAGTTTATCGTCAAGGCCAAATAGTTGAGTTAACTCTAACTTTAGCTAATAATTCAAATTTATAATTTGTGGATAACTAAAATAAAATATAGCAAACTGTTCACAACAAGTAGTGAAAGAAAGTACATTCTTTCCTACTTGTTTTTCTTTTGATACAATAACTTGTGGATAACATTTAAAAAATTGTGCATAAGTTTGTGGAAATTTCAGATTTTTGGAGGGGATAATAATTGAAAAAGTATAGTTGTGAAACCCATATAGATCACGCATTAGACATGTATGTTGCAGAAACAGAACAGTTCCCAATTATGAATATGTTAACGGAGGAAGAAAAGTTATCCACAACTTGTTCCTATTGTGACAAGCAGGCTACATATATTGTATCAAGTAAATAACTTTACACAATATATTGAATGACCCTGTTGATATGTGGATAACTTTTGTGGATAAATTGTTTGTAAATGAAATGTAAAGGTGGATAAGCTGTGAATATTACCATCCTATCTGTTGGGAAACTAAAAGAAAAGTACTTAAAAATGGGCATTGATGAATATGTGAAACGCCTTGGTAGCTATGCCAAAATCGAATTAGTAGAAGTAGCAGATGAAAAAGCTCCCGAGCAGCTAAGTGATGCAGAGATGGACATGGTAAAGAAAAAAGAAGGCGAGCGCATTTTAGCTAAGCTGAGCGACAACACATATGTAATCGCTCTAGCACTCGATGGTAAAATGAAGACATCAGAGGAAATGGCAGCCGATCTCGACGCACTAATGACCTATGGTAAGAGCAAAGTAGCCTTTGTCATCGGTGGCTCCCTTGGCTTACATGACGATGTATTGCGCCGAGCTGATGAAAAGCTATGCTTCGGCAAAATGACCCTGCCTCATCAGCTCATGAAGCTGGTATTGGTCGAACAGATTTATCGTAGCTTTAGAATTATTAAGGGTGAACCGTATCATAAGTAAAGGCGGTTTTTAATAAGTCATCAATTACAGTAGTTTTATAGTAGTTGGTGGTTTATTTTTATTGGATAAAAATCAATAATTTGCAGATAGATTGTGTGAAGGCACAACATATCCTAAAAAAATGAACAATTAAGGTATCTAATCACTTAATTTATAATTAATACTTAGGCATATTCAGATAAAATGAGTATGTCTTTTTTTTTTATAAATCTTGTAACGTTTTTAAATGTCGTTAGTTATTTAAGTGAAGGAGGGGAGAAATTGGGCTTTGAGGAGATTTATAAAGCGTATTTTCAGGACGTTTACTTATATACAAAATCTTTAGCATGTGACAAGGATGTAGCGGAAGAAATCGCACAAGAGACATTTTTTAAGGCGCTGAGATCGTTTCATCAATTTGATGGCAAAAAGGATATACGGGCATGGCTGTTTACAATTGCGAAAAACACATATTTTACCCAATATAAAAAGCAGCAACGCGAGACAACTATTGAAGAACATTCAGCACAAAAAAATGTCCAACTCGTCAATTATTTAATGGATGAAGAACAAGCGCTTATGATTCATCGATTTTTACACGCAATGGAGGAACCGTATAAAGAAGTTTTCTCCCTTCGAACATTTGGTGAGCTTTCTTTTGAGACAATTGGGCATCTATTTGGCAAAAGCGATGGCTGGGCTAGAGTGACGTATTATCGTGCGAGAAAGAAAATCATGGAGTATATGGAGGCGAAGCAAGATGAAGGAAATTAAATGTTCAGTTATTCAAGATTTATTGCCACTTTATATAGATGACGTAGTAAGTGACGATACAAAAACATTAGTGAATGAGCATTTACGAAATTGTGAGGATTGTAAAAAAGATTATGATCAAATGGAGGAAACACTGTACGTACCAATTGAAAATAAAGCTACGTTGTTCAGCCAGTTGAATAAACGATGGAACCGGAAAAAATGGCGTCTTATTTTTGGGTCTGTTTTAGCAACTACCTTATTAGGGTTTGCCGTATTTTCATTTATCTTTCATTACGCAAAGCCAATCCCTTATGCAGAGGATTTAATTGAAATTGAGGAAATGGCAGACGGGACGCTCGTTTCAAATTATTTTGGGGAAAGTCATGCAGGAACACATGCGTCACACCCGATAGAAGTTGAAATAGAGGGCGAAATGAAAAACGTTAGCCTTATCTATTATGTTGAAACAATCGCAAATTCGCCTACTAGTAACTTTTTAGGAGAGGATAAAGGCAGCGATCCTATACAATTTATATTGCCGGAGAGCGAAACTGTTGATGCTGTATACTACGGACCGTTTGATTTTGAAGATGTAATCACTAAAGAAGAGCTAACATGGGAAGAACTTATCCAACAACTGACTTTAATTTGGGAGAGGTAAATAAGAACTTGATAAAACCGCATTTAAGCATGTTACGGTGAACCGTATCATAAGTAAGTGCGGTTTTTTCATTTATAAAGAAGAGAGTCAGTTCTTAATGGACTAACTCTCTTCTTTTTGTTCATATGCAGTTTGAAAGTAAAGAACTAGCCGTGAGAGATAGAGCCATTTCGTTAAATAAGGAATGAAAAATTTGAACAGTATTATTGTACATAGGAATGATTAGGACAAAGTAGCCATATATATAGATTGAATAAATTTATGGATATAGGGGGGGAATTGCAAGTGGTTGGAAATAGAGCTGTGGCCTATATGGGCTCCGGAAAAGTAGAAGTGCTAGATATTGGTTTTCCAGATTTGGTTTTACGAGATGGACCAGGGGTAAATCCACTTAATGTAGGACGTAAATGTGATCATGGTGTTATTTTAAAGGTAGTAACAACCAATATTTGTGGAAGCGATCAGCATATGGTGAGGGGGAGAACAACAGCTCCTACAGGATTAGTTCTCGGCCATGAGATTACAGGAGAAGTGATTGAAGTAGGACGAGATGTTGAATTTATTAAAAAAGGTGATTTAGTTTCTGTTCCATTTAATATAGCTTGCGGTCGGTGCCGTAGCTGTAAGGAGCAACATACTCATATTTGTGAGAATGTAAATCCAGATCGTCCTGGTTCAGCATATGGTTATGTCGATATGGGCGGATGGGTTGGAGGTCAATCTGAGTATGTAATGGTGCCATATGCCGACTTCCAATTATTAAAATTCCCTGATAAAGACCAAGCAATGGAGAAAATTAGAGATTTAACAATGCTTTCAGATATATTTCCAACTGGATATCATGGTGCCGTAAGTGCAGGTGTAAAACCGGGATCAACTGTGTATATCGCAGGTGCAGGTCCAGTTGGTCTCGCTGCTGCTCATTCAGCTCAGTTATTAGGAGCCGCTGTAGTTATTGTAGGAGATTTAAATGAAGAAAGGTTAGCTCAAGCTAGAAGCTTTGGTTGCGAAACAGTTAATTTACGAAATCATTCAAACCTAGGAGAGCAAATCGACCAAATACTTGGAGCACCTGAAGTAGATTGTGCTGTAGATTGTGTAGGATTTGAAGCATCTGCACATGGAGCTAATGCGGTTGAAGCACCTGCTACTGTTTTAAATTCTATTATGCAAATAACACGTGCTGGAGGACGTTTAGGTATACCGGGTCTTTATGTAACTGGGGATCCTGGTGGAATTGATGAGGATGCAAAAATTGGTACGTTAAAAATTCGTCTTGGCTTAGGATGGGCTAAAGCACATACTTTTGTAACAGGTCAAACGCCTGTTATGAAATATCATCGCGATTTAATGGCGGCCATTTTGAGTGGAAAAGCTCAAATTGCAAAAGCTGTTAATGCTACAGTAATATCATTAGACGAAGCTCCAAAGGCATATCAAGATTTTGATAAAGGGGCTGCCAGAAAATTTGTTATCGATCCACATGGTCTAGTAAAGTAAGAGAGTTCTATAGGTGTTAAATTGAACTAAGCAAAGAGGACAAACCTTTGGCTACTTTTTAGGTAAGAACTAGATAGCATGTTAATAATCTAAGGAGACTTTGAACTTCATTGCTCAAAGTCTCCTTTTTCTAGTGGGAATGTGTAATAGTAAGTGCTAATTGGCTAATAATAAAAATGTGAGTTGCTAATAAAAAAT
>DEQI01000160.1:2171-8688 GCA_002360295.1 Planococcaceae bacterium UBA3370 | reverse complement strand
AATTGTTCGAGGCCGATTGGCGCTTTACTATGTATAGCTGTTATATCAACACGGAATTTCTGCTGATTTTGTAAACAGTTTTCTAAATCTGCTGCATTTTTTTCAACTGCATAAATCGCCCCTTCTCGAGCAATTTTTCCTGCTTCAATCGCTACCGAACCTGTACATGTACCGATATCCCATACAATGCTTTTTTCGTGTAACTGCAGTGCCTGAATACTCAGAGTGCGGATTTCTTTTTTGGTAATGAGGCCTTTATCGGGCTTACGTTGAGAAAATTCCTCATCGTCAATACCGAGCGCATATTTTTTTGGTGCATATTTTTGCTTTAAAATGACAACGTTCAACGGTGAAAATACGGCAGTTTCTAATTCATCGAGTGTATAAAAACCGACCTTTTCTCCTTCGCCCCCTAAATTTTCAGCCACAAATGCTTCGTATTCTAGCATGCTAAAATGTTTTAAATAACGAGCAATTGCATTGGGATTGTTTTCTTCATCCGTTAAAATCGCAATCTTTTCTTTCCCATCAATTTTCTGTGCTAAGCCTTTCATAGAACGGCCGTGCACACTGACTACATAAGCATCTTGCCAGCTTTCTTTCATCTTTGAAAATGCCAGCTGAATAGAGCTCATATAAGGATAAATTTCCATTGTTAGTTTTTTTGATAAATAGCTCCCGATACCATAAAATAGTGGATCACCCGAAGCTAAAATCACAACATCTCGTGTTTCATTTTGAAGTTGATTTACTAATGAAGATAGTCCACCTTTAATGACTATTTTTTCTGCTTGGACGTGAGGAAAAAATTGTAGCACTCTTTCCCCACCAACAAGTACGTCACATTGTTCAATCCATTTTTTATATTGAGGAAGTAGCCCTTCTACACTATCCCCTATGCCAATCATTTTCATCGATTGTTGCAATATTCTCAGCCCTTCCTAATAACTCACCTTTCATCGAGTACAACGATGTCGACATGACTAATCCGTTTTTTACATGATGGAGTGATGCATAACAGCAGCTTTTACATAGCTCATAGAAAAATGGATGATACCCACGCTCTACCATTATGTCCCCCACTTGTGATGCCGTATTTGCTTGTAATACATCCTGAATTGTTTCCGTATTAGCCCCTGCCGCTTCCGCAAGCTCCGCTAAAAATTGAAAATTGACGGAAGCACTTTTGGAATGCACCATCATGACACCTTGTGCCACTTTTGAAAATTTCCCCATCATTCCAACAAGTGATACTTTTTCGATCCCAAGGCGTTTACAATGCTTTAGCGTAAAGCCAACAAAGTCACCCATTTCAATAAATGCTTCTTCTGGTAAATCGGGATATTGTGCCATCGCATATTTTTCACTGCGACCCCCTGTTGTAAGGACAACATGGTTACAGCCTGCTGATTTTGCTACACTAATAGCTTGCACAATACTTGCCATATAGGCCGAACTAGAAAATGGAACGACTGTGCCTCGTGTACCGAGTATCGAAATACCACCAATAATACCAAGGCGCCCATTCAACGTTTTTTTGGCGATTTCTTCTCCATCAGGAACTGAAATAATCACTTCTACGCCATTAGTAATTTGAAATTCATCTATTAACTCTTGTACAACACCTGTGATCATTTTTCGTGGCACGGGATTGATCGCTGCTAATCCTACTTCTACTGGCAAGCCTGGCTTTGTCACTCGACCAACTCCAATACCTCCATCTAAATGAATACCAGGTGTATCGACCAAGCGTACTGTACTAACAATACGGGCTCGGTGTGTAGCATCTGGGTCATCCCCAGCATCTTTTATCGTTTCGCAACGTACTGTATCTCCTTCAAAGGCACATCTATCAATTGTAAACGTTGCATCTTTACCAACTGGTAGATGGATTGTCACTGTTTCTTGTTCTTCATTTGTCAATAATGCCGTAAGAGCCGCTTTTGTCACAGCAGTAGCGCATGCACCAGTTGTAAAACCATGCCGCATTTCTTTCGGATCTTTCTTTGGCTTTTCCATTACTTCCCTGCTCGTTCATCCGCTAAAATAGAAATGGCATTTAATGCAGCTACGGTTACAGTACTACCGCCTTTACGTCCAACATTCGTAATAAACGGTATTCCTTCTAATTTAGCTAACTCTTCTTTAGATTCTGCTGCTGAAACAAACCCTACTGGCATCCCAATAATTAAATCTGGTTTGGCAATCCCTTCTTTTATTAAACGAATTAATTCAAGTAACGCGGTTGGTGCATTACCGATTGCATAAATTCCACCTTCATTTTCACGTACTGCTTTTTGCATAGAAATAATGGCACGTGTCGTATTTTGTGCTTTCGCCTCTTTCCATACATCCGGATCGGCAATATAGCAATGCAAATCACCACCATGTTTTTGGAAACGTTTGCGACCTGAACCACTTTCAATCATTTGTACATCCGCCACAACATGACGGCCTGCTAAAATAGATTTGATACCCGCTTCAATCGCATCTGGTGTGAACAGCACACTACGCCCTAGCTCAAAATCTGCTGATGCATGAATAATACGTCGAACCACTTTCCATTGGTCTTCTGTAAAGTGATGCTCGCCCATTTCTTCTGCAATAATTGAAAAGCTATAGTCGTAAATTTTATCTGGATCTACTGTTAGTGGTGTGAAATCTGTATTAAAGTTCCTATTTGCTGTCATGTTTTATTCCCCCTACGATTTTTAAAATATCTTCAAAATTCGAATATTGTTGACCATAAGTCATGATTGGTCGGTCAATCAATATGATTTCAATTCCTAACTCAAGCGCGGCCGATATCTTTTCATCTACTGACCCAACTTTCCCACTTGCTTTGGTAATCATGAGAGAAACACCATATTGCTTATATAAAGCGGTGTTCAGCTCTTTTGAAAATGGACCTTGTATGGCAATAATATCTTTTTGTGCAACACCTAATGTTGAGCACTTTTCCATATTCTCCATGTTTGGTAACATACGTGCCAATAAACGAATACCCTCTACGTGTAACAGCTCATTTGTAAAGGTAGCCAATGTTTTACTGCCCGTTGTTAACATAATGGTGCCGCGCTTTTCTTTAGCTAGCTTCGCTGCCGCCTCATAGCTTTCTACTTTCGTAATGAGTGGATGCACATGCTCTTCTTTCGCTCTCTCAAAACGTATATATGGAACATTGGCAATTTTCGAAGCATTCATCGCTTGTTTTGAAGCTTCTTCTGCAAAGGGATGAGACGCATCAACAATTAAATCACAATTATTTTGCTTCACTATATCTGCCATTTCTTCAGCCGTTAACCGACCAATTAAGTGTTCAATGCCCTTTTCCTTTAAACTTTTTGCTGCTGATTCTGTTACAACGGTTGCCAGTATTCGATGACCAGCTTGCTGTAAAAGAACAGCTAAATCTCTCGCATCGCTCGTTCCTGCTAAAAATAAAATCATGTGGGCACCTCTAATCCCCGCAAGGTGCAGGCTCAATTTTTATTTTTGTTGCCATATCTTGATAGTCAAAATTCAATATCTTTTTAACTCGTTTAAAATATTTAAACAAACGCTCATTTGGATGGGCATTCGCTTTATACTCCTCGATGATTTGTGTAACTAACGGTACAAGTTGTTCTGGCTCTAAGCCCTCCACAACCGGCTGTGCTGCATGCGCTGTTCTTCCTACTGGTTTTGCGCCGATAAATAAATCAAATTTCGACTTTCGATAGACAATGCCAATATCATCAAAAACAGCTCGATAACACGCCATACCACAACCATTAAAGCCGATATGTAATTGTTTAGGCAGCTTCATTCCTCCGAGTTGCTCTTGTAATTGCTCTGCATAGGGGATAGAATCGGCTTTTTCGCCATAGCAGAAGTCACATGCTTTCACATTTGCGACATCACCAGTAGGCATCACTAGAAACCCAACTTTTTGTAAACGATCAACAAGTTGCTGTGGCTGATCTGTTGGAATTTTGAGGTGGATTTGATGCTCCGGCGTATATTCCATTGTGCCATCCACACTAACTTCAGCTAAAGTACGCATTTGTTCAGGTGTAAAAAACTTATTCGCTACACCAGGACTGACCGCTACTTCAAATATGGATTCTATTTTTTGCTCAATATATTGTGGTTCTGTCACTTCTTTTTTCGTCACAAGTGAAAGTGCAAGTGTCGCCATTTGTAAAGACGTTTTATTCGGCTTTTTAGGAGTAACTGCCTCCATTTTCTCATACCCTCCACGAGCTAAGCCTGTTTCCTGGTCAAGTGCCCATGGTTCTGCCTCTTTTTTCAAACGCTGATGGGGGCGTAATGGTTGTTTTTCTTCACCAAGCGTATACTTTCGTTGATAACCACGTGGCGTAATCATTTTATCGTCATAGAAAAAGGTTGAAGAGTTCCCAACGATCACAGTTGTTAACATCCCAATATCATGATTCAGCATTTCTCCAAGTGTTGTCATCACTATGTTTTGCGTATCTCGATAAGCACTTTTCACAAGGCCTACTGGGGTTGCTGGGTTTCGATATTTTAATAAAATCGATTGTGCCTCTGCAATCTGCCTAGTACGACGACCGCTTTTCGGATTGTAAAAGGCAATGACAAAATCAGCCATTGCTGCAGCTTCAATTCGTTTTTCTATTAATGTCCAAGGTGTTAAATGATCGCTTAAACTAATCGTGCAGGAGTCGTGCATAACAGGGGCTCCTAGTAAACTAGCACAAGAATTAATAGCAGAAATACCTGGAACAACTTCTACTGCAATCCCCTCTTTTTCAGTCCATCCAAGCTCAATCAGTACTTCATACACTAATCCAGCCATACCGTACACACCTGAATCTCCACTTGAAATAACGGATACAATATGACCTGCCTCAGCTTGCTTCACAGCCTCTTGTGCACGCGATACTTCTTCTGTCATACCCGTACTGACAATAGATTTTGCCGTTACTAAATGTTCAATTAGCTCGACATACGTTTTATAACCGATAATATAATCACTTTGCTGTAGCGCATCGACCGCACGTTTTGTAATATGTTCATAGTCGCCAGGTCCAAAGCCAACTACGAATATTTTCCCCTTCTTCACATTCATTGCCTCCCTTAAACATAAAAAAGCCTTTGCTCTTCGGAAAAGAGCAAAGACTTTTGGCACAATAAAAAATATATCGCAAAAAGGACAGTACACGACTGCCTTACCAAAACTTCTCCCTCCGAAAAGCTTGTTCTGACATCATTAAGCAGGTTTCCTGACTTATGCTTCACTTTACTCTCACGCCTTCCCAAATGATGGTGGCTTTGTGATTTCATCTGCAATTACAGTAGCGGGGGCTGTCCTAGAATTTAACTAGATTCCCTTTTACCTCGATAATCGAGCACTTAATGTGTTTTATTATTCAATTTTTAAATACATATACTTCTATTTTCCAACTATATCACAGTGAATTTCGTTATGAAAGTTAAAATTTTAAAATAATCTTTTGAAAACGAAACAATAGTAACATCATACGAATCATTTAGCTTACAGCATCATCCATTCAAATGACAAACTCTCTAAATCTGAAAATATCTAGTGAGGCACTAAGAACATGGTTAAAGCAAAAAGATGATTAACGCACATAACAAACAAACTATTGTATAAGTGAATGATATAATATGTTTGCGTTTTTTACGTAAAAAAATAAATTCGATTGCAGAACGGGTAACGAATAGTATAGAAAATAGCAAGAACAATAACACATATAAATTCTTCCCTGTATATCCATTACCCGTAATGATTGTTAATAGGACAATACCTAAAAATACTTCAAAAAAGAAATGCTTTTTATTCAAATATTGATCCATGAATTTTTCATTTTTTTCGATGTTTAACTTTTTACGCAATGTTAAATCTAAAATCCCTGCAACTATAAAACTACTAATAATAATGAGTGCTAACACAGTTATATTCCTTCCTATTGATCCGTCTGTAAATAGGCTTGACGTAAATGTTTTGGTACCATATTTCCTCCAGTAGACCAAATTAAATGATGTGCATTTTTTAAATACGGCGCTAGTTGATGAGCTTCAATATAGTCTCCCCCTTCACAAAGGAGCTGAATGGGACCAAAAAATCCCGCATGTGCAGAAGGCTCCATAAAAATATTTTCCTGCTCAACCATCGCTTTTAAGCTGCGAAATAAAAAATCATCATCTACAGTATAACAACTACTTACGACAGTTTCCATTAATTTCCCTACAAATTTCGATGCACGTCCTACTGCTAATCCGTCCGCTTCGGTATCGTTTGATAAACCTATTTGTCCTACATCAATTTGATCATGTAATCCTGTCATCATGCCTAATAACATACAGGGTGATTGACATGGTTCTCCAAAAAATATGTGCACATCTTCACCAAATAATTGTTTTAGTCCGAAACTAATCCCTCCAGGTGCTCCACCAACTCCACAAGGAATGTAAACGAATAATGGGTGTTCTTTGTCTACCTTAATTTTTTGCTCTTCTAATTGTTGCT
>DEQI01000160.1:0-2052 GCA_002360295.1 Planococcaceae bacterium UBA3370 | reverse complement strand
CTATAGTCGGCATCATACTCTACAACGTTCACACCTAAATCTCGCAGTAGTTGCTTTTTCCATACTTTCGCGTCACTAGACATATGCACAGTGACTTGAAAACCTAGTTTTGCACTCATGATCCCAATACTTAATCCTAAATTACCCGTAGAGCCGACAGCAATTTTATATTGGCTAAAAAATTGCTTACATTTTGGATCATGTAGTTTTTTATAATCATCTTGTTCCTTTAGGAGTCCATGTTTAATCGCTAATGATTCCGCATGCTTTAGTATTTCATAAATTCCCCCACGCGCTTTTACAGAACCTGATATCGGCAAAGCATGATCACATTTTAGTAATAGCTTTCCAGGTATGTGAATATCCCTTTTCCCCTCTATTAACTTTTTCATTGCCTCTATTTCTATTATGTCAGATTCAATAATACCATTCGAAAGTTGAGTTTCAGGAAAAGCTTCTTTTATATAGGAAGAAAACCGCTGTAATCTACTTTCTGCTTCATAAACTAAATCCATGGAAACGGGAAATGATTGAAGACCATTTACGCGATGATTTATCCAAAATGTATGGCTACCTTGTTGTAGATTTTGAATAAGCGGGTATTGTTCGATTAATTTTACTACGTTTATATTACTCATTTTCCCTTTCTCCTTTCATCAAAACAGCCCGTTCACAAATTTGTCGAAATTGCATTTCAAATGAAATATTATTTTTTTCCGTTCTTTTTTTAGGCCCCTTTGTTCTTCCACCAGCCCGTCTAAATTTTGCGCTTTCATAACGAAACGCAAGCAGCTGATCGATATTATCAGATGTCAGCTCCCTCCCATTATGATCAATAACAAATGCACCTTTTGCTAAACACATGGCAGCAAGTCCGTAATCACCTGTAATGACAATATCATATTTTGTAAGCGCATTAACTAGCTTAAAATCAACTGAATCAGGACCTTTCGGAACAATAATTGTTATTACATTATCACGTTTTACGTTATGCGAAGTATCGCAAAACAAGATGGGTTTCATCTCATATTGAGATGAAACAAATAGCGCCAAATCAACAACTGGACATGCATCAGCATCAATTAAAAGCTGAATCAAGTTATCTCACCTCTCCAAAATTCCACTACTTTTTACCATTAATTATCTATATCAATATAATTTTAAAACGATACATTTTGTGTCAAAAGAAGACGTACAAAAAAATATGAAGAAAAATTACATTGAATTGTTCGAAAAATCATAATACTATACAGCTATCAAATTTTTTTGGGGGGAACACAATATGACGACAGACGTTTTACGCAATGATCAATTAGCTAAACAATATATCGATGGTGTATTCGCCAATCTAAAAGCAAAAAATGAACATCAGCCCGAATTTTTACAAGCAGTGGAAGAAATATTTTTATCTTTAGTACCAGTATTCGCCCAAAACCCAGTGTATATCCAACATAACATCCTTTCTCGCATCGTTGAACCAGACCGTATCGTATCATTCCGTGTATCTTGGCAAGATGATCATAACCAAGTGCAAGTAAATCGAGGATACAGAGTTCAATACAACAATGTAATTGGTCCTTATAAAGGCGGTTTACGATTCCACCCAACAGTAAATGAATCCATTATGAAATTCCTTGGTTTTGAACAAATTTTTAAAAACGCTTTAACAGGTCAACCTATAGGCGGTGGTAAAGGCGGCTCTGATTTTAACCCTAAAGGTAAATCCGATGCAGAAATTATGCGTTTTTGCCAAGCGTTCATGACTGAATTATACCGTCATATTGGCCCAGATGTCGATGTACCTGCAGGAGATATTGGTGTAGGAGCGCGCGAAATCGGCTATTTATGGGGACAATATAAACGTATTAAAGGCTCCTATGAAGCTGGCGTTTTAACTGGTAAAAGACCTGGCTATGGTGGCTCACTTGCACGAAAAGAAGCAACTGGTTATGGGTTAGTATACTTTGTAAGTGAAATGTTACGTGATGCAAACGAATCATTTTTAAATAAAACGGTTGTTGTTTCAGGATCAGGTAACGTTGCCATTTATGC
>DEQI01000161.1:2276-3267 GCA_002360295.1 Planococcaceae bacterium UBA3370 | reverse complement strand
GCACTAATTGGATGGGTATGGTCGAAGGTAAGATAGATACGAGAATCTATAAGATAAATTAATACTATAAGTATATATACATCCCATTAATTCCAATTGGTTTTTTATGCTGCTTAGTATGTTAAGGGCGGCATGATGTAATAAGTCGCTTGAACCCTTGATATGACTGGGTTTGTATGTAAGGTAAAAGTGAAATGCTAACATAAAGGATTTTAATTGAGGCTTCTCAAAAGTTCACTGAACTTTTTGGGAGGCTTCTTTTTTTACGTTGAGCTAGCTTCGGCAAGCAGTAAGGTATGTATATTTCTTTTCTTAATGACTCATCTAGAACATTATAATGTTTTTTTAGCTAAGCATACTCTTTTTTAATTACATCCATTTCCCGCGCTTTACCACATATTATCTTGCCTGTTCGGTGTCCTCTCTCCATAGTTATAGATAGAAAAGAGAAGATAAGGTGCTCAGGTGTTATTAATATTTTGTAGAAAATGACTTGATTTTGCTCTTTTATTCAATAAAATGCTAAGAATTGTTATCGTTAAATTATTTACAATGTGAAAGATATGACTATATAATGAATAAATATATTGATATAGTTATTTATTCGTAGAGGAGGAGAGTAAATTATGGAATTAATAGGGATTTTAATTATCATAGTAGGCTTTGCCTTCAAGCTAGATACTATAGCAGTAGTAGTTGTTGCTGGTATCTCTACTGGATTAATAGCAAAGATGAATCCTGTAGAAATATTGGATACACTAGGATCAGCTTTTGTATCAAATCGTGTAACATGTTTATTTTTAATCACCCTTCCTGTTATCGGATTGTGTGAAAGATATGGATTGAAGGCTAAAGCAGTGATGCTTATTAAGAAAGCAACTAACTTATCGGTTGGAAAATTATTGAGCGGCTTTACTTTAATGAGAAAAGTAACGATTGGAATGGGGGTAACGCTTGGCGGACATCCGCAATTCGTTCGACCTCTTGTCAG
>DEQI01000161.1:0-2195 GCA_002360295.1 Planococcaceae bacterium UBA3370 | reverse complement strand
GCATCTGATAATATTGGTAATTTCTTTGCACAAAACGTATTCATGGCAAATTCAGGTGTACTATTAATTGCTTCTACACTAGAAGGACTCGGGATGCCGGTTGATACACTGCAAGTTGCTAAAGTAGCCTTTCCGGTAGCTGTCATCTCATTTGTGCTGTGGTTCATTCAAAATATGTTGTTTGATAAAAAGCTTAAGCAAAAATATGCTGCAAAAGAAATTGAAAAAGTTAGAGGTGATCAATAATGGATATTGCGCAAATCTCTAATTTGTTATTAGAAATATTTTATATAATCATCGGTTTATTCATGGGAATCACAATGGTATTCACAATTAAAGATAGGAACCATAAAACAAGAGTCGGAACAGCTTTATTCTGGGGGATTCTTGCTGTTATTTTCATTCTAGGAAATTATATTCCAAGTACGATTGTTGGTGTATTAGTCGTTGTGATTGCTATTTTATCGGCAACAAAGCAAATCAATATAGGAACGTTAAAACAATTGGATGAGACATTTGCGAATATCAAAGCAGAAAAATTAGGGTTGAAAATCTTCATCCCTTCTCTATCTATTGGAATCATCGCGATGCTTGTAGCATCTTTCACGAGCTTCCCGGGAACGGTTGCTATCGGTATTTCAGCATTGTGTGCTCTAGCGTTGACGTTCATCCTCACTAAAGCAACACCAAAAGAGTTGTTGGCGGACTCAAATAGAACATTCCAATCAATTGGGTCATTTGCTATTCTTCCTCAGTTATTAGCTTCTTTAGGTGTGTTATTTACAGCTGCGGGAGTAGGCGATAAAATTGCTTCGATTATTTCAAACGTAATCCCAACAGGTAATGCATTGATAGGGGTAATAACATACTGTGTCGGTATGGCCTTATTTACAAGCATTATGGGTAATGCATATGCAGCATTTGCTGTGATCACGGTTGGTATTGGTGTACCTTTCGTATTTAGCATGGGTGGAGATCCAATCATTTGTGGTACACTTGCTCTTACAGCAGGATACTGCGGGACATTATTAACACCAATGGCGGCCAACTTTAATATGCTGCCTGCGGTATTGCTTGAAATGAAAGATAAAAATGCAGTCATTAAAGTACAAGCTCCTATAGCTATAGCATTGTTAATTGTTCATATTATCTTGATGTATGTTTTAGGGTTTTAAGATTAAGTTTATTGAAATTTTTTAGACTAGGAGAATGAGCGATGAAAGTACTATTAACAGGATTTGATGCATTTGGTGGAGAGCCGGTCAATCCGGCAGAAGAAGCAGTTAAAATGGTAAGTGACGAGATAAACGGAGCTGAAGTGATTAAAATTATTATTCCTACAGTTCAAACAAAATCCGTTCAAGTGATTGAGGATGCCATTGAAAAGCATAATCCGGATATTGTCATCTCGGTTGGACAAGCAGGAGGAAGATTTGATATTACTCCTGAACGAGTGGCGATTAATCTTGATGATTATAGAATCAAGGACAATGAAGGCAATCAGCCGTTAGATACAGTTATACAAGCAGATGGGCAGCCCGCGTATTTCTCAAATTTGCCAGTAAAAGCGATGGTGAAGCATATGAATGATCATAACATTCCAGCATCGGTATCTTATACAGCTGGAACATTTGTATGCAATCATGTCATGTACGGTATTTTATACATGATTGATAAAAAGTACCCTCATATTAAAGGCGGATTTATTCACATTCCTTATATGACTTCACAGGTTATGGATAAGAAAAACACGCCTTTTATGTCGTTGAATGATATTGTTAAAGGCTTGGAGCTTGCAATAGAAGCATGCATTATCAATGACAAGGATATTAAAGCAGTAGGAGGAGAAATTTGCTGATGGAACGTATTAATCTCTTTGTTTATGGAAGTTTAAGAGAAGGTTTCTTTAATTATAAAAAGTATTTAGACGGAAAGGTCATCGAGAAAAAGGATGCCAAGCTTGATAATATGAAATTATATCATCTACCATACAAAGGATACCCGGCTCTAACATTCGGGAAAGATACTGTATATGGGGAAATTATGGTGCTTAGTGAAGAGCATTATGAAGATACAGTTCGTGCAGTAGACAAAATGGAAGGGTTTATCAGTGAAAACAACCCTGAAAATGAATACGATAAAGTCATTCTTGAGGTTGAGAATCTTCATACGAACGAAAAAGAAAAATGCTTTGT
>DEQI01000263.1:3179-3673 GCA_002360295.1 Planococcaceae bacterium UBA3370 | reverse complement strand
GATTTCTGGTCACCTCTTAAACTATCTATTGAGATCGCATTTGTAGCCGGAATTATGGCGATAGTCGCTGGTATTCTGTTGGGTAAATGGATGGCAAACCGTCGATTCAAAGGAAAACTTTTACTTGAAACAGTCATGCTGTTACCATTAGTATTACCTCCTACTGTAATAGGGTTTCTTTTAATCATACTCTTTGGTAAAAACAGTGTGTTCGGAGAGTTCATTATATGGCTTTTCGACCAACCAGTGATGTTCACATGGTGGGCGGCAGTCATCGCTTCAACTGTTGTCGCCTTTCCTTTAATGTATCAATCCGCAAAAACTGGATTTGAATCTGTTGATGTAGACATTGAGAACGCTGCACGTATTGAAGGAGCAAAAGAATGGCAAGTCTTTTTCTACGTCTCCATTCCCCTTGCATTCAAGTCCATTGTGTCAGGTGGAATTTTAAGTTTTACAAGGGCTTTAGGTGAATTTGGTGCAACGTTAATGTT
>DEQI01000263.1:0-3023 GCA_002360295.1 Planococcaceae bacterium UBA3370 | reverse complement strand
CGTAATCATAGCCCCTATTTTGAACAAATATTAATCAAAATAGGGGCTATTTTTCTTTTCTGTATAGGGCTTTTTGTAATAAAGATTGATCATGTAACCTATCTTCTGAAAAAGTAATAGAATTAGGTATTGATCACTCCATCTTGAAAAAATTCGAATTAATTAATGCAGATACAGCGAATATATATATCGATTTCAACGATTGGGCATTCCCTATTGTCTATTTTGATAGCAAAACAAGTTTTGAATTTCGTTTTACAGCATTCCTACACGATTAGTCCGATGATAGCCAGCTAAAACGATTCTATACGGCTTTATCAGAATACAATAACACTCGTGATAGTCATTTAATCAATTAAATTTAACGAGCTGCTCTAAGGGTTCTTCCCTCTTTACGAGCACTAAGTTAAAGAAATGAAAAAAAACGCCTGTTGCAAATTACTGGCGCGTTGTAGCTTTCTTGCTAAATGTGTTATTACAATAATCCAGTATATACGTCATGCATTGGACCGTTTCCTCTAGCTGCTGTTTTTTTGAAGGATAAGGACAATTGGATTGGCCTTCTCGTATACGGATTGCTTCATTCACAATATTATGCAATTCACTCGGTAAGTAGGAAAGCGCATAGTTACACGCCTCCATTTTTGATAGGATGTCATGTTCTCTTAATGTATAGTACTGCCTTAGCATCCCGGTTATAGACCATTCAATTTCGGTATCAACAACATGAGCAGGTATTAAATTTGCAATTCTTTTATATCGCTTAATGGTTTTGATGCGGTTTCCCCAATAACTGTTCATGTTCATTAAAACATAATCGACTAATACACTTTCATCTATTTCAAAGTGAAAGGAATCAATAGCTGGTCCAAAAACGCTTATTCCTTTGCTCTTTAAAATCCACCAAGTAATCGGATAGGATGTATGACTTACCCATGCCGCTTTGCATTCATTGATATACAAATATTTTTCAGATTCTGACTGCTTTTTCCCCATGTCTTCATGTAAGAGAAAGGTTCCATCCATTTCTGTACTACTATATTTTGCTTTGAGTTCTTGATGAATATTCAAGCATAATTTTACTTCTGTGTCCGTCAATGGTTGATTCACAATCGCAATGAAATCAATATCACTAGTACCCTCTATAAATGCGTTTAATGCAATAGAGCCATGTAAATAAAATCCTTCAAGTCGATTGGGAATACGCTCATGAAATAACGCCATGTATTCATCTACTATATTTTGCACTGGTACAGGAATCATTCTATCCACAATGTACCTCCTAAGGAATTAACAGTATATTTCCAATTTACCCTATTCAACATTATTTTCATAGTGATGAATTAAACTTTTAATAAGCTCGATTTGTAGTTCATATTGTTGGAAGACATTTTGGAAAAGCATTTCATTTACATAATCAAGCGGCATATATTTTTTCTTCTCTTCAATTCCTATCTTTTGTTGATGCAGCTGTTGTTCTAACAGTACGAGCTGTATATTTAATGAATGAACAATTTGCTCCTTTTCTAAATGTTCAATAAAGCTTAACCCTGTATATAAATTACTTGGTAACTGAACAGAGGACACTTGCAATGATTCCATTAATAAGTCATGAAATGCAACTTCACCTTGTTCTGTAATTTTATAAATGGCTTTGGAACGATTACCTGTTTGTTCGATCGAATCAATTGCTACAAGCTGTTCCTTTTCCATCTTTTTAAGCGCATGATAGATGGATCCTGGCAATATATCCGCCCATTCATCCGAATGACTTTTTAATAAAATTTGTTGCATTTCATATCCAGACATTGGTTTTAATTGTAATAAACCTAATACCATTAATCTCGCCATCGAACTAACTCCTCAATATAAAATAGTCAATATTGAGTATTATTGTAGCATACCGCATGATTAAACGTATACTTTAGGCTGCTAATTTAGCTTGCTTGCGTTTTTTCTGATTCGGCGCATCTTCCCATTTAAACGTTACTACCGATAAGATGAAAGCTAAAAGTATATAAACAATTAGAATGACCATACTTGCCTGTAAAATGCTATTGTCTGCTATTACTCCTTGTAAAGCCTTAACATAATGCTCAAACGGAAGCAGCTTACCGATGATGACCACCCATTCAGGAGCCCGCTCTAAACTGTAAAATGCTCCACTCATAAAAATCATAGGAATTTGGATTATATTGGCATACATACTAATTTGCGCTTCATTGCGAGCCAAGTTACCAATCACAAAACCGATACTTGTGAAACAGAGTGTACCGATTACAATAAGCAAGCTCGTATAAACAGCTGTGAGAATAGTCATGTCAATTTGGAATAGGACGATACCCGTTCCCCAGACGATACAATTCAACAAAACTCCAATGAACGCTCTAGCAAGAACCATTATGAAAATAAAAGAAATCAGGGGTAAAGCCGTTACCTTCAAAAGTTTATAAACCCCTTTATTTCTTTGTGCATGGATTTGGAAAGCGATACCTTGCATTCCCCAAAAGATTGTACTGATAGCTGTAATTCCACATACAATTTGTAATGGATCATTTTGAAAAAAATAACCTAACCCTATCATTAACAATAACGGAAATAGTAATGAATAAAATAATGTTATTTTATCTTTTATAGAAATCACAATCATGGATTTAAAAATCGTACGAAACATCTTCCTTCTCCTCCTTCGTTAATTTTAAATAAAGCTCCTCTAGGTTTGTTACACTTTGTTCCAAACATAATTGCTTCGGCTCACCTTCAGCCATAACAGCCCCTTTATTAATGAGGACAACCTTTGTCGCAAGTTTATCGACTTCATCCATATCGTGTGTAGTAAAGACCACTGTTTTTCCATTCAAGTGCATCTTTTTAATTAATGCGTGAATTTCTTGTCGAGCGCGTGGATCTAGTGCAGCTGTAGGTTCATCTAAAAAGACTAACTGAGGATCATGAATACAGGCTATTGCAATGGCCAACCTTTTTTGTTGACCACCTGAAAGCTTAGAAGCGTCTGTCTTTCT
>DEQI01000309.1 GCA_002360295.1 Planococcaceae bacterium UBA3370 | reverse complement strand
ACAGATGAACAAGTCGAGAATTTATGTCAACAAGTTAGTAAGGAAATAAGAGATTGTCATATACCACATGAGTATTCACCTGTAAGTAATCAAATAACGATTAGTATAGGTGCTTGGTCTCAATGGGTTCATAATGAAACAGATATAGATATTGCAATGAGTATGGCAGATACGGTTCTTTATGAAGTGAAAAATAATGGACGAAATCATTATATGATAAAATCTCAAACGTAAATTTGATACAATCTATACAATAATCATTTGTTATCTTTGGCCTGTCGTAATGATAGGCATTTTTTTATATAATGGAAAATGAAACTCTAGGAGGGAAAATAGCAATGGAGCAATATTTACAATTATGCCAGCATATTTTAAAAAATGGTTTTGAAAAAGAAGACCGTACAGGAACAGGAACTACAAGTGTTTTTGGTTATCAAATGCGTTTTAATTTACAGGACGGTTTTCCTTTAATGACAACAAAACGTACATTATTTCGTTTAATTGCAACGGAGCTTTTATGGTTTTTAAAAGGTGATACGAACGTTCGTACATTAATAAAAGACCGAAATTATATTTGGAATGAATGGGCTTTTGATAAGTGGGTTCGTTCAGATGATTATCACGGACCAGATATGAATAACTTTGGATTACGCGCGGCACAAGATGAAGAGTTTGCTAAAGTAGTCGATGAGCAAATGCAAATTTTTAATAAGTGTATTTTAGAGGATGATACTTTTGCAGAAAAGTATGGTGATCTAGGTCCTGTATACGGGAAACAGTGGCGTTCTTGGCCAGCAGATAACGGGGAGACAATAGACCAAATTGCAAATGTGATTGACCAAATTAAAAACAATCCAGATTCTCGTCGTTTAATTGTTACAGCTTGGAATCCTGCAGAAGTAGACAATATGGCATTACCACCTTGTCATGCGTTTTTCCAATTTTACGTGGCGGACGGTAAGTTATCTTGTCAGCTCTATCAAAGAAGTGCGGATGTCTTCCTTGGCGTTCCATTTAATATTGCTTCCTATGCTCTATTAACGCATTTAATTGCGAAGGAGTGCGGTTTAGAAGTGGGAGAATTTGTTCATACACTTGGTGATGCACATATTTATAGTAATCATATGGATCAAGTGAATGAGCAGCTTTCGAGAGAACCACGTGCATTACCTAAGCTTCATATTGCTGATGGAAAATCGATATTTGATTTGACGATGGATGATTTGACACTGGAAGGTTATGATCCACATCCAACGATTAAAGCTCCTATAGCCGTGTAATTTCAAGAGGTATTCTGAAAGTATAGACTTTCGGGATACCTTTTTTCTTTATCAAAAAATAATGCTCCTGTGGTCTGTTCGATTATCTGGCGCTCATGTAAGGTTATTAGATTCTGGATTAACATTATTAAACTTAATGGTCATGGTAGCGCGCCTTGCAATTATGATGCAGCAGCCATTTATAGGGACATTAATTGACAATGCACCAAAAGAAAATGCACTAGCGTTTGTTGAAAATCAGTATCGCATTGTGATCGAATCAGCAACAGTTGGTACTTTGCTAGTGTTATTTTATTGCTATCTTTTCTAGAGCAATCGTCCATTTATCTATGGAGAGAGGGAGTGTATTCCAGGCGCAAAATATATTGCGTGGTTAACGCAATTTATTGTTTGAATTTAAAACTGATTTTGCCCGATTAAAAGATTAAAATGAATTCAATTTAGGTTCAATCTTATATGATTGCATCCATCTTTATTGCTAATTTTAAAAGATTGTTGTGGTTAAATTGTGTTTTATGTAATATATTTGAAAATAATGTAAGGGATGTTTTAACAATCACATCTTGAAAATAATACATAAAATACGGAGGTTTATATGATTCAATATCCGTTTCTAGATAAAGGTTCAACAATAGGCGTTATAGGTCCATCTTTTGGAGTAGGAACAAAGTTAAAAGAAGTATTGGAAACCACTTGTAAACGCATGGAGCGGAAAGGTTATCATGTGATATGTGGAAGTACAGCATGGACTCAGGATAAAGTGAGGTCAGCACCTGCAAAAATAAGAGCGATAGAATTTAACGAAATGATGAAAGATGAAAAAATGGACGTAATCTTCCCTCCAAAAGGTGGAGAACTTCTTATTGAAATTCTTGAGCAGATTGATTTCGAAAATATGCAAAACAAATGGGTAATTGGGTACTCAGATATTAGCCTATTATTGTTAGCTATCACACTGAAAACAGGTATCGCAACAGCTCATGGAACAAATTTTCTAAACTTAAGAGGAGAATATTCTGATCAAACAACGGCTATGTGGGAATCTGTTTTATCTACCAAAAAAGGTGATTTCAACATACAATACTCTTCAGAAAAATACCAAAAGGAATGGCAGTATGACAAGCCAACTCCGTATGTTTTTCATTTAACAGAACCAACCTATTGGAAAACATTGTCGAATGAGCACGTAAAATTGGAAGGGCGTCTTTTAGGGGGCTGTATTGATGTGATTAGGCATTTAATAGGCACACCATACGGAGATGTATCAGGTTTTAGACAAAAGCATATTGGAGGGGAACCGATTGTTTGGTTTCTTGAAAATTGTGAGTTAAGCTCAACTGATTTACGACGGTCATTAATCCAAATGAAACTTGCTGGTTGGTTTGATGAGTGTTCAGGCATTCTTTTTGGAAGAAGTGCAAGTAATAAACACATAAAAGGATATACAGCAGAAGATGTTTACAGAGAACTTTCTGAAGAATTAGCAATCCCTATCATCTATGATGTTGATTGTGGCCATATCCCTCCTCAAATTACATGGATAAACGGAGCGTATGCTGAAATTGATACATTTAAGGGACAAGGTAAAGTACGGCAATATTTTACATGACAAAGAAAAAATTAAGCTCAGAATTTTTAGTTTCTGAGCTTATTTGCACAAAATAGAATGTGTTGAATTTTGCACATCCAAATTAGCAGTTACTTCAAGTTGTTTATAGAGATAATATTTTTTAACTTCTCCCTTGTTGATAGTACTCAACGCCATAGCTATCTACTAGTATCCGTTCTCCTTTTCTAGTAAAGACAATTTCAAATCCATCTGCTTTTAATAATATTTTTCCGTCTGTTTTATAGATGAGTCTTGGGTTGGGAAATTCGTGAAATCCAGGCGTAGTGCTATTTTCCCCAATCTCTTTTAAGTAATAATCAATAGCAGATTTATCTTTGAAAAATGTACGAGTGCCATGCACAAGCAAATTTGTACTAAATTCATCTACTGCGACAAACTGTCCATAATTATTGCGAAATCCTCCAGAGCCAAAAATAGCTTGCGCCTGTGCCAATTCAATATCAAATTGATCATATTCAAAAAAAGGTTTATCAGAAAAGGGTTCGTATATTTTTCCGTCTATTACTTGAAAATACGTGGCTAATTCACTGCGTATTTTCCCATCCTTATTATACATAACAAATTTCATCCATATGATGTTGTCGAGTTCTGTAATAAATTCTGTTTTTGAAAAATCTGTATATTCATATCGACTATAAAGCTCATCTAAATATCGATTATATACAATCTCTAAAGCACCACTATTAGAGTGATATGCAATAAGGTCAAGTGTTTCAGTGTCCTGTTCTTTTATTGCTTTAAAATACTGAATAAATAGTTCACCGTTTTCACCTAGCTTGTTTGTTGTTGTAGCAGGCAATAGCTCTGTATCGTCCTGTCCTACGACAGTTTGATTACTGAAAAGTACACTTCAATTAATTGTTATAAAAATAAAAAAGCATTAATAGAAGAGCATTATTAGATTGCTTACTTTATTATACATTTATTTCTAAAAGTCTTATTTATAACAATATAAAAGAGTCAAAAATGTTCAAGAAATTAAACATTACAGAGGAAGAGTATATTGAATACTATTTATTAATAAATCGAGAGTATGAAATGCTTCATCAAGACCTATTTAATAAGAGCATTGGTTTAGACGAAACAGGAGCATATCCAAGTGGAGCGGCAGCAGATGAATATAAAAAACTAGTAGGTTTTACAGAGGAATATTTGAATGAACTAGCAGAATCTATTCAGGAAAGATTAAAACCAATGGAACCTCAGCCAAACTTGCCATTCCTTTTGAAAAATGAATATTTAAAAGTGACTACGAATGAGCGAGGTGAATTAATATTTGTAGATCCCACTTATTTATTAAATCAATTAAGTGAAACATATAATACGTTTTTATTTGATTTAGAATATTCTATAGTAAGAGAAGATTTAAGCCGTTTTACTTTAAACCGCTATCAGGAAGCGGCACAGTCATACGAAAGTGATGATCCACAACAAATGGA
>DEQI01000308.1:1581-3170 GCA_002360295.1 Planococcaceae bacterium UBA3370 | reverse complement strand
CCTTCACCCATGATAATAAAGTCTATTTCCTCATACTTTTTAAGCCAGTCATGAACGTCATAAGATACTTCAGGACCTCCAAGTACTATTTTTGTATTTGGTAAAACAGTTTTTAGCATTTTTATAACACGAATTGTCTCCTCTATATTCCAAATATAGCAGCTGAATCCGATAACATCTGGTCGCTTCTGAAATAAATCTGAAACGATATTAAATGCCGGATCTTTAATTGTATATTCGACAATTTCAGGGTTAAATTGCGGTTTAGCGCTTGCCTTTAAATAGCGAATGGCTAAGTTTGTATGGATATATTTTGCATTTAAAGTTGCTAGTACGATCTTCATAATTTCTCTCCTCTACATACTATTCATTGTAGCAGTGAAGCAGTAGGTGGACAATAATATAGTGTTACTCATATAATTTTGTGTATAATTTTGGAACAATATGAAAATAATTTTCGGAAAATATAGAAAATTGAGTTATAAAAAGGTAATATAGTTAATAGGATATAAATAAAAGATATTTTTGTTTTGAGAGTACTCTTAAATAGGAGGTTCGTTTTCTTTGAGTTACATTGATATTTCTATGTTGGATAAGCTTTTTGTCGATAATGAAGAATCAATCATTGCAATTAATGAAACTTGTCAAATTCAAAAGATTAATAAAGAAGCTGCAAATTTATTAAAAGTGGATCAGTTGATACCTAATTGCTTAATTTTAGACGAATCTTCTACTAATAAATGGGATAATTTTGTAAAACAATTGAAAATTACGAGTGTTTCTTTTTGCGATGTATACATTATAGTAGAAAATGAACGACTTTATACGCGAGTAATTGGTTCTTACTATAAGGAGCAAAAAATTATTTTTGCACGTCTCATCACAAATTTTGTAATGAAACCGGAACAGCCGCTTTTGGAAAATAATCAGTTATTTTCAGTCCTCAATCATGTTGGACAAGGGGTGTTGTTAACTGATCGAAACGGTATTGTTGTGGATGTGAATATAGAAGTATTAAAAATACTAGGCTTTAGAAAAAGTGAAATTCAACACAAAAAACATGAACAATTTTTATTAACTTTAGGTTTTACTGAATCTCAAATTACGCATTATTTACATGACATTATTCGTAAATCGAATGGCTCTTTAATTTTCGAAAATAAAATTAGAGGTTTTAAAACGAAATATTATGAGCTATATACGAGCGTCGATTTTACACATAATTTATTAATTACTACGTTTAAGGATGTAACGTCAAAAATGGAAGTAAGTGATAAAAAAGATTCGCAATTATTAAATTCGATGAATCAAATGGTTGCTACTATTGCTCATGAAATTCGTAATCCAATGACTTCTTTAAAAGGTTTTTTACAATTGCTAAAAATGACTGCAGATGAAGAAGGGTTACATTATTTCTCCATTATTGATTCTGAATTTGAGCGTTTGGAAATGATTTTAGAAGATATTCTATATTTATCTAAGCCACTTCGGCATACGCATGCGGAGTTTAGCTTACTCAAAACAGTTAAACAAGTCATTGACGTTATGCAGCCACAAGCAATTGAACATAAAATAATATTATTACTGCA
>DEQI01000308.1:0-1518 GCA_002360295.1 Planococcaceae bacterium UBA3370 | reverse complement strand
TTAATAAATGTAATTAAAAATGCGATCGAAGTGATGCCTGTTGGAGGAACGATAACTATTTCATTAAGTCATAATGTTAGTGGTGAAATAGAGCTTGCGATAAAAGATGAAGGTGTAGGGATGAGTGAGGAAACAAGACAATCTTTATTTACTCCATTTTTTACAACGAAGGAGACAGGCTCTGGACTTGGGTTGCCACTAGTACAAAAAATCGTAACAGAGCACAAAGGTAAAGTAAATGTAAAAAGTCAAAAAGGGGTTGGGACGGAATTTATCTTTACCTTTCCAACCATCCCAAATGAATATTTATTAAATGCTTTTGCACAACAGGAACCCTATAATCTTTCGTCTAAACGTTCTCAAAATTAAGGATACATTTACATGCATTCATACTATCTATTGTGTTGGATGGTAATTGGGTTCTTTACAAGGGAGATGGAAAAAGGGGGATGAATACTCTTTCCATGAATGAAACTTGTTAGTATGTACTATAAATACGCAAGTGGATCAGCCGGTTCTAGCTGCATCAATCATTTATTCTTTTGACAAAGCTTTCGTACTATCGATATAATGCATGTATAACTTTTTGATAATAAAGGATGATTTGTCATGGCTTCAGATGAAGTAAAACAATCGTTAAAGCTCTTTATTGTATTATCAAGAGCACATAAGGCGATTACGGAAACGACAAATCAATTTTTTCAACAGCATGGGCTCAATCCCACAGAATTTGCCGTATTAGAATTACTTTTTCATAAAGGACGACAGCCACTACAGCAAATAGGGAATAAAATTTTATTAGCTAGTGGTTCTATAACGTATGTCATTGATAAGCTTGAAAAGCGAGGGTATTTATCGCGTGTTTCTTGTCCATCCGATCGTCGTGTCACATACGCGGAAATATCGGAGAAAGGTTCAAGTTTTATGGAAGAGCTTTTTCCGCAACATGAACAGCATTTACATGAATTACTGAACGCTTTATCAGTGGAAGAAAAAGATACGGTAATTGATTTACTGAAAAAATTAGGTTTGTCTATAAAAGACTTATCGTATTAAAAAAAGGAGTGTCTAGAAAGTAAGTACTTTTCAGACATTCCTTTTTTATTGATAAGAACGGTCATCCAGCAATTATTGAATGGATAATCCCATTTTTAATAATGCGTCTTTTAAATCAGACGTATCATCATAAATGGTTAAACGAATAAATTTGTCATTTTTATTAAAAAGAATTGTGGATATTGTTTCACTTTCTAATTCAACATAAAACGTATCGATTTCTTTAATGTTCTCATCTAAATCCGTGTTTGTTAAATCTAACTCTTTGTATTGTCCATTAGGGGCAATAGCTAATGCACTATCCTTTGTATTGGCAAGTAACTCATCATAAACATAATCTGTGCTTTCAAATAATTCAATACGCATCGAGATGGCGTGATCATTATCAAATAATACCATATCTCTTCCAGGTTCTTCAGCAGTTAATGTAAAGCCTTTCAGCAAATTCATTGTATAGTTTTG
>DEQI01000061.1:6189-7429 GCA_002360295.1 Planococcaceae bacterium UBA3370 | reverse complement strand
TTTTTTCAATCTTCTGAACTTCCCTTCTACTAAGGCTTGGCACTAAAAGAACTATATAGAAAATACCTTTTCTGCTTTCGAAGGGACTGGATGCTGAAGATAAACAATGCCCAACTCTAGAAACCTATGTATAAACTAAAAGACTTCCGGCATATACCGAAAGTCTCACATTTTGCAGATGAATGGGCAGTAAAACCCCCGATTTACTTATCTCGCATATTTCATAGCAGAGAGGACTATCATTGCCCAACCGATTAAAAACAGAACCCCACCGATAGGAGTAATAGCCCCTAGAATGCCAATGCCTGAAATAGCTAAAACGTATAAACTACCTGCGAAGAATACAATACCTAAATTCATACAAAGCATCGCCACTTTTAATTGCTTCACTTCACCTAATAACTTATTGCTCATTAAAATTCCAATAACTAATAATGCTACCGTATGAAACATTTGATATTGTACAGCAGTCTCCCAAATACCTAAACTATAGTCGTCTAAAGCCTCTTTTAATGCATGTGCTCCAAAAGCACCTAAAGATACAGCTAAAAAGCCATGAACCGCACCTGAAATAAGTGAACCTTTCATTTACATTGCCTTCTTTCCTAACTAAAAATCAAAAATCGAATCCCCATTCGCATCTTCTTTACGAAGGGAGGTACTTTGAACAGGAAGCTGTTGCTGAACTTGTGGAAAACCTTGTTCTCCAGCTACTACTTTCTGTTCATTATTTAATAAGACATCACATAAAGCACGCACTGCTGTTAATTGTTCGCGCATTATTTGATCGGATGGAGCTGTTTTTGCATTATTAACATGCTTTTCTATTTGATTTAGCAATACTTCATATGAAATCATTTACGTCCCTCCTGCTTCGGTAAAAATTTCAAACATTCCATACCTGAAGATTGTTTCACTACAGTGGAGGGGATTTGCTTTGTTTTAAAGCCGTATGCGCTACACGCACGCGGATTAGCCGGCTCCCATGTCACTCGAAAATATTGACAATGAAAACAATTTACTCTCATTTACTTCCCCTACCTTCTTCCTCACTTTAACATGATTTGTCAATGGAGAAAAGGTAATATCAGTCTGACAAACACCAATGTATCGGCTCCTTACCCCACTCTTTCAGCTGTTTATTAATTTTCGAGTATGGTTTACTTCCGAAAAAACCTCGGTAAGCACTTAAAGGACTTGGATGTGGCGCTTGTAAAATGATATGTTGAACACCACTTTG
>DEQI01000061.1:0-6032 GCA_002360295.1 Planococcaceae bacterium UBA3370 | reverse complement strand
ACCGTTAGAACCGTATTTAATAATAGGACTCCCTGTTTCGCCCAATTCAATAAATATCCATCCTTAGGAATATCACACCCTATATCTTCTTGCAGTTCTTGCAACATATTTCGAAGACTAGGTGGATGTGGAATGCCTGGTTGTACAGAAAAACTCATGCCATGTGCTTGGTCTTGTCCATGATAAGGATCTTGTCCTAAAATCACGACTTTTACATCTTGAAAGCTTGTCATATGAAAAGCATTCATGACATCTTTTTGTTCTGGATATACTTTATATGTACGATATTCTTGTTCTAAAAATGCACATAAGTCGTGAAAATATGGTTGCTCAAATTGTTCTCCCATCACTTCTTGCCAATCATTCTCAAATATTATTTTCATGTGCAGTCACCTCCTCATTATTATACTATACTAATAGCACCAATCTGACCTTATAGAAATTTCGGTTTCTGACTATTTTTACAAAGTCAGTTCCCGTGTATAGTAACTAATATTCAGAGTAAAAAAGTGAAAGTACCCAATTAGCCCCGACAACCTCTAGAAGTACCAGAAAAGGCTGGGTGACTTTCTTAACTTATAATAAAAAGGAGCGTTGTCTTTATGACACTGAAAAAAACTTTAACAATTGCAGGTTCTGATACATCAGCTGGAGCAGGAATGCAGGCAGATTTAAAAGCATTCCAAGAACATGGCACATATGGAATGGTTGCACTAACAGTAGTTGTGACAATGGATCCAAATGGATGGAGCCATAACGTTACTCCTCTTCCAACAGAATTATTACAAAAACAAATCGATACAGCCCTTTCTACAAAAGTAGATGCTATTAAAACAGGGATGCTATCAACAGAAGAAATTATTAAAATTGCCAGTGATGCTATTCAAAGATCAGGAACAGACATCGTTGTGATCGATCCCGTAATGGTATGTAAAGGTGACGATGAGGTATTAAATCCTGGCAATACAACAGCTATGATTGACTATTTACTACCCTATGCAACAGTTGTGACACCAAACCTTTTTGAAGCAGGTCAGCTTGCTGGAACTGGCACACCTAAAACAATTGAAGAAATGAAAGTTGCAGCTGCTAAAATTCATGAGCTAGGTGCAAAAAATGTTGTCATTAAAGGCGGCAAAGCGTTAGATACTGAAAAAGCTGTCGACCTATTCTTCGACGGCCAAACATTTAAATTGTTAGAAACTGAAAAAGTAGCTTCTACTTATAATCACGGCGCTGGCTGTACGTTTGCAGCAAGCGTATGTGCAAACCTTGCGAATGGTTTATCAGTAGAAGACTCTGTCATTGAAGCGAAGGAATTTGTTTCAGCTGCCATTGCACATGGATGGGCACTTAATGAATACGTTGGTCCCGTAATGCACGGCGCTAAACCACGATTCGGTGCTCCAGAAATCACAGTAACTGAAATTTAATATTGATTAGAAGTTGAAGATGTCTCTAAACAACGGAGACATCTTCTTTTCATTCTGTGTCATTTTTTACTATACTTATAACTAGATAGATTCGAAAGGAGAGTTAAGATGAAGGAAGTTCAAGTTGATGCGCTCCAAGAGTTACTTAATTCTTTTGCGAACAAAGACGTTTACATTCATTTAGAAACGACAAATGGTGCCTATGCAACTCATTATGATGCAAACTTTTTTAATGCCGGAGCTTTTATTCGCAATGTTAAAATTCGTTACGAACTAGGAAAAGTTGTAGCAGATAACCCAAACCGTGTGGGCTTAAAAATGGAGCATGGCTGGGTTTACGCACAAGGTATTACACATTATGAGCTTGATCAACAAGGTCGCCTATTAATGGCTGGCTTAGATTTTTCAGGAAAGTTGGCGATTGCACTTGAAATTAGTGAAACGCCATTTACTTATTAAGGAGGAAGAATACAATGACATTACCGACTGAACGTCACGTCTTAATCGTCTTCCCGCATCCTGATGATGAAGCGTTTTCTATCGCAGGTGCTGCTAGACTATATCATAATATGGGTGTTCCAGTTACTTACGCGTGTCTTACACTAGGAGAAATGGGGCGTAATTTAGGAAATCCTCCTTTTGCAACACGTGAATCCTTACCTGAAATTCGCCGCCAAGAATTACAAGCTGCTTGTAAAGAGATGGGTATTCAAGACTTACGCATGATGGGACTACGTGATAAAACAATCGAATTTGAAGATGATGAAAAAATGGTTCAGCTTGTTGCCAATTTAATCGATGAGCTCAACCCCTCTATTATATACACATTCTTCCCAGGCTTTGCAGTTCACCCTGACCATGAAGCAACCGCTCGAGCTGTTGTCGAAGCCGTGCGCCGTATGCCAAAAGATAAACGCCCTCGCTTACTTGGTTGTGCCTTTGCGAATGATACAGTGGAGAAAAACGGTGAGGCTCATGTATGGATCGACATTTCAACTGTGAAAGACAATAAAATAAAGGCATTACAAGCACATGCATCTCAAACTGCCTGGATGATGGCCGAAACAACGAAACGGATAGAAGATGGTGAACCATTAAGTGAAAGCTGGCTAAAAGTTGAAAAGTTCTATGTTATTCAACATCCAGATGAAATCGGTGAACCAATAGAAAGACAATATTATTAATGACTAGGAGCTGCCTAACCAATTTATCTTGGCTAGGCAGCTCTTTTTATATTTGGCTGGCAAAACCTTTTATTCATAAGTAACTCAAACTAGATTTCTTACTTCTCCCCTAATCATTCAAACAAACCTCTAATTTTCAGAAAATTAAATCTTCAAGAAAAGTATAGACAATTGTATATAAAAATAATATAGTGTATAAATATACAATCAAAATACGAATTCAGAGGTCAAAAAATGAAAAAACATTCACTATATACTTGGTTCCTTTTCATTGTTCTATCTGCTATAGGTGTTTTCCTATTTATTACACCTATCAATACCGCAGATGGCATGAAAGTACCAATTGCCATATTAGCCAATATGCTGGCTGGGAAAGTTGAACCTTTTATACAATGGTTTGCATTAATTACATTTATTATTGCCGCTTTAGGTTCACTGATTATCAAAGCATTCCCTAAACGCGATGATTCGCAAACACTTATAGATTCCCTTTTCCGTGTTAACTGGTTCTGGACAATCATGCGTATCCTTGCTGTTCTATTTGCAGCAATGTATTTATTGGATTTTGGACCATCACAAATCAATAGTGATATTACAGCTGGAGTATTAATAGACCCTGCTGGCGGATTAGTTACCTATATGTTTGTATTATTTTTATTTGCAGGATTATTACTACCATTATTAACGGATTTCGGCTTACTTGATTTCTTCGGATCCATGATGGTCAAAATTATGCGTCCACTATTCAAAATTCCTGGACGTTCTTCAATAGACTGCTTAGCTTCATGGGTAGGCGACGGCACGATTGGTGTATTATTAACAAGTAAACAATACGAGCAAGGTAATTATACGGCACGTGAAGCTGCTACTATCGCTACTACGTTTTCTGTTGTTTCTATTACGTTTTGTTTAGTAGTTGTGGATACAATCGGAATTGAAGGTTACTTTTTAGAATTTTACGGTACTGTTATTTTAGCTGGGATTATTTTAGCTGTGATTATGCCACGTATTTACCCTTTAAAACAAAAACAGGACACATTTATTGATGGCTCAGTTCCAGCTGAAAAAAGAGAAGAAGTACCTGCGGGCTATAACGTCCTTACATACGGTTTAAAAAATGCATTAGATAAAGCAGAAGAAAACAAAAATTTAGGTAAAATCATTGGTTCTGGGGTAAAAAATGTGTTGGAAATGTGGTTTGCTGTTGCACCAGTCATCATGGCATTCGGTACAATCGCTCTTGTTCTCGCAGAATTTACAAGCTTCTTCCGTATTTTAGGGATGCCATTTGAACCCATTTTATCTTTATTACAAATTCCATATGCTGATGAAGCAGCACAAACAATGATTGTCGGCTTCGCAGATATGCTCATACCTTCGATTTTAGGTGCAGGTATCGAATCAGAAATGACACGTTTCTTCATCGCAACGGTTTCGGTTACTCAATTAATCTACCTTTCAGAAGTAGGCGGCTTAATCTTAGGAACAAAGCTTCCATTAAAGCTATGGGATTTATTCGTTATTTTCCTCATTCGTACAATTATTGCATTACCTATTATCGCTTTAGTGACACATTTATTATTTTAATAAAGTGATTCTCAGGCTTTTACGGGCAGTTGATCTGCTATAAAAACAGGTAAAGGAGTTCGAGCAAAGATGCCCGAGCTCCTTTTTATAATATAGCAGCCTTTTCTAAAAAGGATTGCGAAATGAACGGCAGTATACAACCTTATCAAGGTGTTGTGCAAAGTGTACAGATCTAACACGAAATACACTGTCTATCTATGCTCAATTTGTTAATGTAATACTCAAAAAAAACAATAATTTAAGATTTACTTTATTGTACCGCTTTCATTATGAACATTTCAGTAACTCTTTAAATTTACTAAATATTTTCAACATTTAGTTTAATTTTTGTGATAAAATGAGTAAATGTTTTTAGTAAAAATTGGAGGTCTCAAAAAGATGGAAGTTGCCCAACAGAAGACAGTGGCTGTCGAGAATATTTTAATTGCCCACCATTTTTTGAAAGATGTCGTCGTACACACGCCTCTTCAAAAAAATGACTATTTATCAGAAAAGTACGAGGCAAATATCTATTTTAAACGGGAAGATTTACAGCATGTTCGCTCATTCAAGCTACGTGGTGCTTATTATAAAATTAAAAAAATTGAAGATGAAGCTCGTGCTACTGGCGTTGTCTGCGCAAGTGCCGGCAATCATGCTCAAGGGGTTGCCTATGCCTGTGCACAACTAAAAATCCAAGCAAATATTTTCATGCCGAAAACAACACCAAAGCAAAAAATCAATCAAGTCCGCATGTTTGGCCGAGACTATGTAGAAATCACTTTAGCAGGTGATACATTTGATGATTCTGCTGAAAGTGCATTAGCTTTCTGCGAAGAACATGGTAAAATTTTCATCCATCCTTTCGATGATTTCGATATTATTGCTGGGCAAGGAACAGTCGCTGTTGAAATTATGCAGGATATCGAAGAACCGATTGATTACGTTTTTGGTAGTATCGGAGGCGGGGGCTTAATGTCCGGGGTTTCCTCATACATAAAAAACCTCTCTCCTTCAAGTAAAGTAATTGGCGCCGAACCTGCAAGCGCAGGTAGTATGAAGGAAGCATTCAGAAATGATGGTCCTACTGCACTTAATACAATTGATAAATTCGTAGACGGAGCTGCTGTGAAATGTGTCGGCCAAGAAACATATACCGTATGTAAAAAATATTTAGATGATATCGTTTTAGTTCCAGAAGGTAAAGTATGTACAACGATACTAGATTTATATAATAAACATGCGATTATTGCAGAACCAGCCGGTGCCCTTCCTGTTGCTGCACTAGATTTTTATGCAGAAGAAATTAAAGGAAAATCTGTCGTCATTATTATTAGCGGTGGGAATAATGATATCGGTCGTATGCAAGAAATCAAAGAAAGATCCTTAATTTACGAAGGCTTGCTCTACTACTTCATCGTCAATTTCCCACAACGTTCAGGTGCTCTTCGTCAATTCCTAACAGAAGTTCTAGGTCCAAATGATGATATTACAACTTTCGAGTATACGAAGAAGAACAATAAAGAAAGTGGCCCTGCTCTCGTTGGGATTGAAGTTCCATGTCGTGAAGATTATCCAATTCTTTTAAAGCGTATGCGTGAAAATGGCTTTGAATATAAAGAAGTAAATAATGATAGTACATTGTTTGCACTATTAGTGTAAATAATGGATGGGGACCTTCGCGTTTTGTACCGGCGCGGGGGTTTTTTGTATTTACAGGGCGGATTATCATCCGGTTCTGAGGGTAACCATAAATATTGGCTTTTTTATGTGATTTTAATCTGTTTTCTGGTCATTATTTATCTAATGCTTGGAGTTATTTATCTGATCTGCGGAGTTATTTATCTTA
>DEQI01000038.1:5071-9007 GCA_002360295.1 Planococcaceae bacterium UBA3370 | reverse complement strand
TTTTCCGTGCTGCCCGATTGCATAATTGACTCCAAATGGTTTATTTGTTAATTCACGCACTCTTTCTATTTCACGTCGTAAATCATCTGGTGTGTCTAAGCTCATTGCCGTAATTTGGCCAAGCCCTCCTGCATTTGATACAGCTGCCGCTAAATCTGCATAAGCTAAGTAGGCTAATCCCCCTTGAATGATTGGATACTCAATATTCAAACATTTCATCACACGTGTCTCCCACTGCATTTAGTAGCACCCCTTTATTTTTCATAAGCATTGTATGAAATATTTTAATGCCTATGCTTATTCCCCAGGAAATATTACAAAAAAAGCATAGCAAATATAGGACATAAAAAAGCACCTAGAACTGCACTTAATCCCATTGACAGGGAGCCAATTGATAAATCTTCTTCACTATACTCTTTTAGTTTTGTTACACCAACGCCATGTGATGCGCTCCCCATAGATACTCCTCTACTAATCGCTGTATCTATTTTTGCTATTTTAAAGACAAATGGACCAATAATGGCACCTGTAAAGCCTGCTACCATAACAAGTACTGCTGATAATGACGGAATGCCTCCAATTGATTCACTCACTTGCATTGCAACAGGTGTGGTTAACGATTTTGGTAGAGCTGTTAAAATAAATGAATCAGATGCTGCAAATATTTTTAACAAAATAAAAATGCTAATTAACCCAGAAATCATTGCTACTAGTAAACTTGAAATAATCGCATATTTATATTTAAATACTAAAGCGCGTTGATTATATAACGGAAATGCTAATGCAACTACCGCAGGACCTAACATCGCAGAAATCCAATCACCACCTAGCATATAAGTTTCATATGGAATATCTAATACTAAAAGTACAATAATAATGACAACCGTTGTTGTTAAAATGGGTAATAAAAAAGGCTTACTATATTTTACATATACTTTTTGGAAAACAATGAATAACCCAACAGTACTAAGGATGGCGATTAGTGCTTGACAAATTTGTAGCATTCGTTTTTTCCTCCTTCATACTATTCTCTTTCTTTTCAATCCATTGACTCCATTTCCCTGTGATAACAATCGTTAATAAAGAACTGATAATAACGGCTATTAATAAATGAATGCCAGCACTTGATAACAACTCAGGATATTGAATAACTCCAATTGTTGCAGGGATAAAAAACAGCGTTAAATAAGCTAAGAAAAAAGATGCACCATCTAATATATACTGGACTTTCAATAGTTTAAAATGTAGAGATAACCAAAGTAAAATGAGCCCGATAATACTAGCAGGGATAAAGATGCCTGTCAGTTTTACTATGAGTACACCGAGATAATAATAAATAAATAGTATCCCAATTTGTGCAATTGTTCGTATAAGTTGCATCCATATTCCCTCCTTTCTTTCCCACTCATTTTACGCCTTCAAAAAATGGATGTCTATGACGTCTTTCTGTTTTTATTACAAAAAATGACTGATTAATGAGGTATTTTTCCAACCTAAAAAGCTATCCAAAAAAACGTTTCAGATAGCTCCTCGTTTATATGTATGAAATTTGTAAACAAGTCATAGCGAAGAGGCATCCAAAGTATCCTTTAGATGCCCCTTCAACATCCTATTTATAGTACGCCACCCGAGCCACCATCAATATTTATTGATGTTCCTGTTACATAAGAGGAGGCATCAGAGGCTAAAAACGTAATGACATTGGCCGCTTCCTCTGTCCTACCAATACGGCCAAGTGGAATAGTTTCTCCAACTTTTTTGGAATACTCGTCCCACGATAGTTCAGGTGCCTGATCCTTCCAGCGTTTTTCGATTTGATCACTTCGAATTAATCCGATACAGACAGCGTTAACCCGAATATTATATTTACCTAAATCTTTACTCATCGCCTTCGTTAAGGCTAACCCAGCTGCTCGGCTAACAGTAGTAGGCAATGAGGAAGCTGGAGGCGTTTTGGCTAAGACCGCTGTCACATTAATAATGGATCCCCCACCTACTGCTTGTAAATGAGGCAATGCTGCTTTTGAACAATGAATTGCACCGAATAGTTTTAAATCTAAATCCGTTTGCCAAAGCTCACTATTCACTTGTTCAAATGAATGGGCAGAAGAAGTCCCGGCATTGTTTACTAAAATATCGATTCGCCCGAAATGCTCCATTGTTTTATGAATGAGTTCCTTGCAATCTTTTTCCTTTGTCATATCAGCTGGTACAATCAATACATCAGCACCTGTCGCTTCTTTTATGGAAGCAGCTGCAACTTCTAATTGCTTCTCTCCTCTTGCACACAAAGCTACGGATGCACCTTCTTTTGCTAATTGCAGCGCAGTATAAAAACCAATTCCTTTACTTGCTCCAGAAATAATCGCTACCTTTCCCTTTAAACCCAACTCCATTTTCCAATACCCCCTAGCCTACTATTTTCATGTTGCTAGATTTATTATATGAAAATTCTGTCAATAATTCATCTTTTATTTCTAATTTAACTATAAAGTTACATTTTTATTGATGAACCTGGCTACTTTGAGAGGTTATTTATGCTTTACTATTCCTCTATTGAAATATAGCTTTTATTTCAGAGCTTGCCTTTAATACTCCATATACTTTTATGGATTTAATTGTTTGTAATGCTAATTCTACACTAATATCCTGAGCTAATAGTAGCATCCCTACAACTTTTAAATCTAAAGCTTTCTTTTCAACTGCTAACTTCTCTAAATCTTCTTTATTAAAATAACTGACACCCAGACAAAACGATTTAGCCGTAATAATCTCATCCAACACTTTCGAATGCGTTGTTAATTGACTACGAATAGCCGCTTTAATAAAATCTGTTCGATTGGAATAAAAACCTTGTTCAACTAAAAGATCCACTTTCCCTAATTCCACAACATTCATATTAATTGTAATCTTTTCTGTTTCAGCCATCCTTTTACCATCCTCCCACCATCTATTTTACCAATATTATACTACAAAGTAATTAAAGGTCAATATCTATTAGAATTGATTGAAATGAAAAAAGCTGGCACTATAAGTCATTTTTCAATGAACTTATTGGCCAGCTTCTTATTTATGATCCTATTACTTTGTTACAATATGGATTGGATTGCCTAGTAATACTTCAGCAGCTTCCATTGTAATCTCACCTAAAGTTGGGTGAGCATGAATTGTTAATGCTACGTCTTCAGCAGTCATTCCTGCTTCGATTGCAAGACCCATTTCAGCGATCATATCTGATGCACCAGCACCTACAATTTGAGCACCTACTAATAAGCCGTCTTCTTTACGCGCAACAAGTTTTACGAAACCTTCTGTTGCATTTAAAGCTAAAGCACGACCGTTTGCAGCGAATGGGAATTTAGCTGCAGTAACTTCTAATCCTTCTGCTTTTGCTTGGTCTTCTGAATAACCAACTGTTGCAAGCTCTGGATCTGTGAAGCATACTGCCGGAATTGCTAGATAGTCTACGATTGATTTTTCGCCAGCAATTGCTTCTGCCGCTACTTTACCTTCGTAAGAGGCTTTATGTGCAAGCTGTGGACCTGCTACGATATCACCGATTGCATAAATGTTAGGTATAGACGTACGGCATTGTTTGTCAACTTCTAGTAAACCACGATCAGCAAACTTAATACCGATTTCTTCTAGACCCATTTCATCTGTATTTGGACGGCGACCTACTGTAACTAATACGTAGTTTGCTTCCACTTTTTTCTCTTCGCCACCAACTTCATAGGTAACGATAACGCCATTTTCGTTTTCTTCTACACCTTTAGCAGATGCGCCAACAACTACTTCTACGCCTTTTTTCTTTAAGCCTTTTTTCACGATTTGTGTCATTTGCTTTTCGAAACCTGCTAGGATGTCTTTACCACCCTCAATAATTGTTACTTGTGAACCTAAGTTAGCGTATGCAGAACCTAGCTCAGTACCGAT
>DEQI01000038.1:3403-4991 GCA_002360295.1 Planococcaceae bacterium UBA3370 | reverse complement strand
ACACGCTCAGTAAATTTAAATGTTGGAATTTCAACTGGGCGAGACCCTGTTGCTAAGATCGCATTTTTGAATGTATATGTTTGTGCTTTATCGCCATCAATGACACGTACTGTGTTACCATCAACAAAGTATGCTTCACCTTTAACGACATCTACTTTATTACCTTTTAATAGTCCTTCAACGCCGCCAACTAATTTTTTGACAACGCTATTTTTAAATTCTTGCGCTTTTGCCCAATCAAGCTTAACATCAGCTGCAATAACCCCCATGTCATCTGAATGTTTCGCTTGTTCGAAACGGTGGCCAACTGAGATTAAAGCTTTAGACGGGATACATCCAACGTTTAAGCAAACGCCCCCTAATTGCGCTTTTTCTACAACAGTTACTTTTTGTCCCGTTTGTGCTGCACGAATTGCTGCTACATACCCACCAGGGCCTGCTCCTACTACTAGAGTATCAAGTTCGATTGGGAAATCTCCTACTACCATTATCTTTACGCCTCCATTAATAATAAGTCTGGCTCACTAAGCAAACGTTTTAAATAGTTTAATGCGTTTTGCGCAGTGGCACCATCGATCATGCGATGGTCAAAGCTCAATGATAATGCTAACACAGGTGCTGCTATAATTTCACCCTTTTTTATTATTGGTTTTTCTGAAATTCTTCCAATTCCTAATATCGCTACTTCTGGGTGGTTAATTACCGGAGTAAACCATTGACCACCAGCGGAACCGATATTTGTTATAGACATGGAAGCACCCTTCATTTCATTTGACGCAAGTTTACCTTCACGTGCTTTTACAGCAAGCTCATTAATTTCTTTAGAAACAGTAAAGATTGATTTACGATCAGCGTGTTTTATAACAGGTACTAGAAGTCCTTTTTCTGTATCCGCAGCAATACCAATATTATAGTAATGTTTTTGAATAATTTCTTGCGTCGCATCATCTAAAGAACGGTTAAATTCTGGGAATTCTCGTAATGTCGCAACTAATGCTTTTACTACATACGGTAAGTAAGTTAATTTCGCACCTTTTTGTGCCGCAATATCTTTGAATTTTTTGCGGTGCGCTACTAATTCTGTTACGTCCACTTCATCCATTAATGTAACGTGTGGTGCAGTTTGTTTAGAATGTACCATCGCCTTCGCAATCGCTTTACGAATACCTGACATTTTTTCACGAGTTTCTGGGAATTCACCTTCTAGATTCACGATTGTAGTCGCTTGAGATGCTTCCTCTGGTTCATTTGCATGGCCAGCTATTGCTTCTGCATGCGGTACTTCTTCAACTTGTTGTTCACCGTTTAAGAATTTCTCAATATCCTCTTTTAAAATTCGACCGTTTTTACCAGAACCAACTACTTCATGAATATTAACATTATTGTCACGAGCAAATTTACGAACAGATGGCATCGCTATTACGCGAGCATTCGTACTTGGTTGTTGTTCTGTAACAGTTACTTGTGGTTGTGAAGTTTCAGCTATTGGAGCTTTGTTAACATCCTGTCCAGATTCAGCAGACCCTTGAACTTGTGCTTCAGTTTTCGCAGCAGCATGGTCGTCACCTTTTAATTTCAAGTCTTCATA
>DEQI01000038.1:0-3319 GCA_002360295.1 Planococcaceae bacterium UBA3370 | reverse complement strand
ACTACTGCTTTATCATTTTGAACTTCACATAAAATATCATCTTCTTTTACTTGGTCACCCGTTTTCACGAACCATTTTACGATTTCACCTTCATGAATACCTTCACCAATATCTGGCAGACGGAAATTAAACGCCATAGTTGTCACCCTCACTTCATTAGAATGTTAAAACTTTTTTTGCTGTTTCCATTACATCTTTATACGTAGGTAACCATACGCCTTCCGCTTGTGGGAATGGATACACTGTATCAGGTGCCGCTACACGAAGTACTGGTGCTTCTAAACTTAAAATCGCACGTTCTGTAATTTCAGCCACTACATTTGCTGCAATCCCTGCTTGTTTTTGAGCTTCTTGTACGACAATGGCACGTCCTGTTTTTTCAACTGATGCAATAATCGTTTCGATATCTAAAGGTTGAATTGTACGAAGATCCACTACTTCTACTGAATAACCTTCTTTTTCTAATTCTTCTGCCGCTTTTAAGCTTTCATGTACCATTAAACCGTAAGCAAAGATAGATAAATCTTTTCCTTCTCGACGCACTGCTGCTTTTCCGATTGGCACAGTGTATGATTCTTCAGGTACTTCTTCACGGAAAGAACGGTAAAGTTTTAAATGTTCTAAGAAAATAACTGGATCATTATCACGAATTGACGAAATCAGTAACCCTTTTGCATCATATGGTGTTGATGGAATAACCACTTTTAAACCTGGTTGTTGAGCCATTAATCCTTCTAAACTATCTGAGTGCATTTCCGGTGTATGTACACCACCACCAAAAGGAGAACGAATCGTTACTGGTGCATTATACGTACCACCAGAGCGATAACGCATACGCGCTAATTGACCACTAATTGAATCCATTACTTCATATACAAAGCCGAAAAATTGAATTTCCGGTACTGGACGGAAACCTTGTAGAGAAAGACCGATTGCTAAGCCGCCGATTCCCGATTCAGCTAATGGTGTATCAAAAACTCGATCTACACCAAATTCTTTTTGTAAGCCTTCTGTAGCACGGAATACTCCTCCGTTTACTCCAACGTCCTCACCAAAAACAAGAACGTTTTCATCGTCGCGTAACTCACAACGTAATGCATCTGTAATCGCTTGAATCATCGTCATTTGTGCCATAGCTTATTTCGACTCCTTCTCTTTATAAATTGCGTACTGCTCTTGTAAGTTAAACGGCATCTCACTTGCATGCATATTTTCAATTAACTCTGTTACTTTTTGTTTTGGTGCTTGGTCTGCTAATTTAATCGCTTCTTTAATTTCTTCTTTCGCACGCTCGATTACTGCTTCTTCTTTTTCTTCTGACCATAAGCCTTTGCCTTCTAAATATTTACGGAAACGAACAATTGGATCTTTTGCTGCCCACGCATTGTCTGTATCCGATGTACGATAACGTGTAGGATCATCTCCAGCCATCGTATGAGGACCGTAACGATAACACATTGTTTCAATTAATGTTGGTCCTTCTCCATTTATTGCTCGCTCACGCGCATCACGAGTAGCAACATATACTGCAAGCGGGTCCATTCCATCTACTAATATACTTGGTATCCCTGCTGCAATACCTTTTTGAGCAATTGTTTTCGCCGCAGTTTGTAATTCACGTGGAGTTGAGATAGCGAATTGGTTATTTTGTACAATAAAGATAGCCGGTGATTTAAATGCTCCAGCAAAGTTAATTCCCTCATAGAAATCACCTTGTGAAGAACCGCCATCTCCTGTATAGGTTACCGCTACAGCCTTTTTACCGCGCTTCTGAATACCTAATGCAACACCTGCAGTTTGAATATATTGTGCACCGATAATAATCTGTGGAGCTAAAATATTAACACCTTCTGGAACTTGGTTACCGATAAAGTGGCCACGGCTAAATAAAAATGCTTTCCATAATGGTAAACCGTGCCAAACAATTTGAGGTACGTCACGGTAGCCTGGTAAAATCCAGTCTTCTTTTTCAAGTGCGAATTGAGAGGCTAACTGTGAAGCTTCTTGTCCTGCAGTCGGCGCGTAAAAGCCTAGTCGTCCTTGACGATTTAGCGATATGGAACGTTGATCTAAAATACGCGTATAAACCATGCGCGTCATTAATTCAATTAATTCTTCGTCAGAAAGGTTTGGATTCGCCTCTTCGTTAACGATTTCCCCTTCTTCATTTAAAATTTGGAACATTTGAAATTTGTCTTCAATTTCGTGTAATGTAGTTGTAGGATCAAATTTCTTTACAATGTTTTCTCCCATAAAGCACATCTCCCTTTTAACTGTATTAGAAAAAATATTTTTATTATTAGTACAAGTGATTCTATATTCGAGTATAATGAATAAAATCTTATCGGTCAATCAAATATTACCTTTAAAAATACATTTTTTTGTAACAAAAACAAACAATACAACTTCAATCATCTGTTATATATTAGATGCAAAACTGTACTATAATAGATTTTAACTCTCCTGTTAATTTCACTCTTTATTACCATAAGAAGGAGTTGCTATCTATGCACCACACACTCCATTCCAAGCAGATCATCGGACGCCTCAAGGAAAGCACACTGGCGAGAGCGGAAATCAACCACAAGTGATGGCGAAAAGCCAATTTTATTGTATAAAACCAAAAATAAACTGTAATTATGGTAAAAAATAAATTTCTTTTACGATAATTTTTATGAAAAATGATAGTAACCATTCAGAATAAACATTTTCCATTGAACATGTAATGACGTGTTGTATACTAATGCTATAGAGTTAAACATGAAAGGACGTTTCACATGATTTTAATGGAACATATTATACGCGAGGGAAATCCTGTACTTCGCACACGTGCTGAAGAAGTTACGCTCCCTCTATCAGCTGAAGATCGTCAATTAGCAGAAGATATGCTTCAATATTTAAAAAACAGTCAAGATCCAGAAATAGCAGAAAAATACGGTTTGCGTGGTGGCATCGGCTTAGCTGCAAACCAAGTAAATAGCTTAAAGCGTATGTTTGCCCTACATTTAACAGATGAGGCTGGAGAGCAAATTAGCTTTGTTGCCATTAATCCTAAAATTGTTAGCCATTCAGTTGAGCAAACATATATTGAATCCGGAGAAGGCTGTTTGTCAGTAGACCGCCCTGTACCAGGCTACGTACCACGTCATGCTCGCATTACAGCAAAGTTTTATACGCTTGATGGTGAAGAAAAGAAAATTCGTTTAACAGGTTTACCAGCTATTGCGTTCCAACATGAATTAGATCACTTAAATGGCATTATGTTTTATGATCGCATTAACGAAGAAGATCCATTTGCTTCTATTCCAAACGCATCACC
>DEQI01000039.1:9659-10713 GCA_002360295.1 Planococcaceae bacterium UBA3370 | reverse complement strand
TTCATAATTTTTATGAATTTGAGGAATCTGTTTTTCAAAGCTATTTAATGCATGCGTTGGTCTAAAAATATACGCTTTACCTTCTGCTTCAAGTTGCTCACAATAGTCAAGTGTTGCGTTATATTTAGCCGCTCGATTTAACATACTTTGTACTAATGCTGGATAGCGCTTTGACAATAGCTTCATAGCAAATTTCGTTTGACGATCAATCGTTTTTCGATATCCTTTTGGCCGAGTTAAAACGAGTACATGTTTGTCATACCCTTGCTTTACCGCGCGGGTAATTGGAATTGGATCTGCCAATCCCCCATCATAATAGGGCGTATCATTCAATTTTATTTCGGGAAATAAAACTGGTATGGCACAAGTTGCGCGTAACATCATACATTCTTTATCCATTTGAAGTGCATCTAAAAATTCGATTTGACCCGTCTGTGCGTTTGTAACACCGATTTCGATTTGCCCTTCGAACTTTTGGTAAGTATCCCAATCAAATACATCAAGCTCATTTGGAATCACATTATAGGCAAAATCTAGACCAAAAAGGCTTCGTTCTTTTATAAAATTACGAATTCCCATATAACGTTTATCGTGCCGATAATTCGTAAAAATACGCAATGTTCGTTCCTTTTGTTTTGATACGTAAGAACAAGCATTAATCGCACCAGCGGAAATGGCAAGGATATACGGTAAATGGATATCATGCTCTAAAAATGCATCAAGCACACCACTCGAATAAATCGTTCGAAATGTGCCACCTTCTAAAATTAAACTAGTGTTTGTCAACGGGATCACTCTCGATTCTATTTGTATATATCTCGCCAAGTAGTCAATTCATTCTCTTTTAATAGTTGTTCTAGCTTTTCGTCCCACGAATTCGTTAACGTGTTAAATACTTTTACATCAAAAATATCTTGCTCTGTATGATATAAAATATATTGGAAGCATGGGACATCATTGATTTGTAATTCCTCTATTTCATTTATGGATGAGATGAAAGTTTTTATTGTCTCCGCATCTTCTTCCTCATGATTCATCTTTTCTAAAGCTTCGA
>DEQI01000039.1:1232-9625 GCA_002360295.1 Planococcaceae bacterium UBA3370 | reverse complement strand
ACTGCTGCGCATAAACTAGCTCATCTGGGAACTCATCAAACTCTAATATCTCTTCTATATCTCCAGTTAAATAATCTCCATGTAAAGGACTGTATTGAAGTTCTTGTGTAACTTCATCAAGCTCCTCCTCAAAAATCCCTTCTGTTAATTGCCGCTGCCCTTTTTCTGTTAATGAAATTACATCATCTTTGACTAATAAGCCTGTCTTCATCATTTTGTTAAGTAAATCATTGATGAAAAGCGGATCCACTAACAGGACATCTGCTAGCGTTTCTCCATCATGAAATGCCCCTTTATCAAAAGCTATTAACATCATTTTCATTAAAATATCCATTGGTGTGCGGCTAATAGGATAGTACTTTACTTGGACTGTATGAACCGGGATACAAAATTGTTTTTCAGCTACAAGATTCGTTGCTTTTGGACGCGGAAGCTTCGATTTTATTTGCTGTTCAAATTTTTGTAGTTCCATATGACCTCCTATGCTCTATACCCATCTTGTTCTTTCACTACCTGTAATAAATGGCTATACATTTTTCGTGTTTCTTGTCGTTTTGGACGTTTCGTAAACATTTCCGTACTACCAATCATAATGAGCAGTTCCCGAGCACGAGACAACGCTACATTTAAACGGCGGTAATCTTTCGCGAAACCAATATCACCATTACGATCATTATTTCGTACCATACTAACTAAAATGACATCCATTTCCATACCCTGGAATTTATCAACTGAGCCTGTACGAATATGAAGATGTGGAAGCTGAAGTTCTTGTTCAATCAAGCGATTAATACGTTTTACTTGCTCTGCATAGAAACTAATAACACCAACAGATTTTTGCTCATCCTCACTTATTAACCCTTCAGCTTTAGCTTTGGCCGTCGCATCGTTTAATTCCACAAGAAGCTCTCTGATTTTTTTGAGCTCAGACTCATTAAACAAACTTGCGCCTTCCTTCATACGTTCCTCAAAATAGCCTTTTTCATTCGGTATATCCAACCAAAGTAAATGGTTACTTCGATCGAATAAAGTCGTTTCAAGCATATGATCTCTTGCAGCATCGGAATCTGTTAGACCACATTGTAGTGCATCGTTTTCATGTTCATAAAATGGAGCAATGGTTTGCATGATATTTTCATGCATACGATATTGAATTGCGAGCATTTTTTTATTGGTTCTCGGCAAGTTTTTATATAAACGTTCGAATAGAGATTCTTCTAGTAGTTTTTCAAGCTCTCGTTTTTCTTCAAACGTATCACTATCTTTTATCACTTGCTCAAGCGTTTCTTCAAATGTTTCATCCCCCACTAATGGTGGCAATTGGTGATGATCCCCAACTAGGATAATTTTTGCCCCTTTCAACATTGGCAGTAGTAGTTCAGGCGGTGTAGCCTTTGATACTTCATCAATAATGACCACATCAAACGTCGGATAGTTATCCATAAACTCTTTATTTGCCGAAGCAACACAAGTAGTTCCAATTACATTTGCATACTTGACATATAGTTTTCGAATTTCCTCTAAATCATAGTCATTTGCTGTGGCTAACATCGATTGCCATTCTGTTTGTAATTGTTGCGTTAATGGGAGAATCGCTAATTGATTTTTAATCTTTTCCTTTTTCTCAGTCACATGTTTCATTTGCTGTTCCGTTTGAGTAAGTGCTAGTTCAGGATTTTGCTTTGTTAATAACTCTAGCTGTTCTTTCTGTTTTTCCAGAGTTAATCCTTTTGAATTAATCTCTTTTAAATTCGTGAGGACGGACGCTAATAATTGTTCACCGTTCGTTAATTGGTCATTAATTTGCTGTAATTCCGCATATTTAGCTTCATAATTAGCTGCCGCAACCTTTCGTTCTTGTCGTTGCTTTTCTAAAGATTGTTGTTCTTTTTCTACTTCCAATTGTTGAAGCTGTAATTCTTCTACAGTAGCCGTAGTTGCTACTAACGATTGTAATTGCTCAGTAGTCGCTGTAAGCTTATCCTTTAATACACGTTCACGAGTACGAAGTTCGTTTAATTGGGCTTCATCACTTCCCAGACGCTCTTTATACATATCAATGAGCTCTTCTTTTAACTTTGTAAAAATGATCACTACTTCACGAATTAATTCTTCATACTTACCTTGTAGCTGATCCATATAGGCTTTTCTCAAAAGTAATCCTTGTATGGAGCGAGTACCATTTTGACTATTGATTTTCTTTTCAGCAAAAGCGCGGCTCAGCTTTGTTAAAAATTCATTAACTTCTACTATTGAATAATGATGATTTGGTGGTAATGGTGGTGCATCTAATCGAATACCGAGAGCTGTTTCACTATAGACAATCGCTTTTTCTAATCGTGCACTTATTTCTTTTAACGGTTTAAATGCATCTATCTCCGGTTGTAATTTTTCCAATGAAGAGAGCAGACGATCTAGCACAAAATTGCGTCGAATTTGATGTTCCTCCATAAATGCTTCTACTTCATGGACCTTTTTCAAGTGAGAAATATGCTGAGTTAATTCATCAATCGCATTTGTACTATTGCCGAGTTTCGCAATTTGTGCAGAAAGCTCCAGCACTTGTTGTTCAAGTAATTGTTGCTCTCTTTTAAGATGTGCATATTGTACTTGAGCTTGCATTGTTTCAAGCTGTACTTGCAACTGCTGTAAACTTTCAACGAGTGTTTCTTCGGATTGATATTGTTCGACTTGCTTTTGTAAGCTCTCTACTTCCGTTACTGTTTGATTTTTTGTTTCTGTCAGCTTATTGATCGTTTCTTCAATTTTTTCGCGTTCAATCTTTAATGGCGCTAGCTGTTTTTTTAACGCTGTAATTTCATCAAGCAGCACTTTTAGTTGCTCAGTAGCTTTTTTCTTTTCTTCAATGGAAAGTTCAAGCTTTTTCTTCTCTTCTGTGAGGGTTTGCAAAGTTAACTCACATTCATCTATGGCTTGGTTTAATTCCGTTTCTTTTGTCGCTTGATGAGTTATTTCATAAGTAATGGCTTCGTATGTTTGCTTTTTCCAATAGCTTGCGACGTTTTCTTCGATAAACTTTTTGCCTTCTTCTTCAATACTTTCTGTACGACCGTAACGTAAAATTCTTATATCTTTATTCGACAATAAACGACTTAAAGCATTATCGACGGCTAAATTGGATTGGGAAGCTACTAGTGTTTTTAAACCCGCTTTCGCATTTTGATAGCAAATTTCCGAAATCACTGTTGTTTTTCCCGTACCCGGTGGACCTTGGATGACGTATAAATCCTCTGCACTCATTGCGCCAATCACTGCATCTCGCTGGAATTCATTTAACGCATTATGAAATTCTAGCTGAAAGTTTTGCTTACGCTCAGCAATAATCGGCTTATCCTCGAATAAAATATTTTCTAAATTGGCATTTGCCGCTAACCCTTCTTTTAATCGTTCAAAACCTTTTAATAATCGCTTTAATTGAGATTTTGTAGAGGCATTGCTAAATTCAACGTGCTTTGTGTCAAAATGCAAGTCATTATTTCGTGCTTGCTTGGCAAAATCAGGTTTCATCTCGATTTCCACTGTTCGAGCACTACTATTTACTTTTACTACTTCACCGATTTCTTGTTTGAAGCCTTTTATACGTGCACTTAGCCCCTTTAACTGCTTCCATTGCTTCTGATCAATACCACTACATGTTAAGGTAAGATGCGTAAAATCAGTACTATAAGTGTAGTTCGCAAAGGATGCCTCAATATCATCAATGGCCGCATTTTTATCAAGAACTTTTAAATAACCTTCCCATGATGAAATACGTTTATTGACATAGTCAAACCGCTCCTGTGCGATAGGGAGTGCAGCTAATGTTTGAATAAATTTTTCAGGATACGTATGACCGCTAATGCGTGAAGGGACAAAATTAATCATTAGTCTCTCACGACGATTTGTTGCTACAGGTGTCCCTTTCCCGCGTGTACGGAAGCTTTTAGCGACAAGCCCATTTTTTATATCAAACACACAATCCATAATGACCACTCGCTGTTGAAACTTTTTAGCAAGTGCACCGTTTTTTTCGTTATCGAAATATAATGTAATATTGAGCTGCGTTTGTTCAATGGATAATTTCTCTATGTACACAATAAAGTTTTTTTGCAAATTGAAAAAGGCGTGTTCATCTTGAACATGCTGTTTAATTGCTTCGCGCGCAGTATTCGTTAATAAAATATGACAACGTACTGGTTCAATTGCGACTTTTTGAGCCATGAACACAACCTCCTTTTTCGATCATAAAAAATAGTCACAAGTTTTATTATATCAAGGGAATAATCGAATGTCTTGCATTTCTCACCTACCTTGAAAATCGTTTATATATTCTTTATCATTGATACAAAACTAGTATGAGAAATAATGATAAATGTTGTATTTATTTAAAGAAGAACTTTATATAGGTAATCAAAAAAAGATGAGTAAGAGTGGAAGCTAAGTTCATTCGATAATTGAAAGAACTTGAAGTTTTGTTTTAGAGTTTCCCTCCTCAAATAGACGAAATAAAGGAAATTACAGGAAAAGATAAATACTGTAACAAGATCTACTGACTACTCGACAACCAAGTGAGTTTCTATTAAATGAAAATCACTCCATTGATGCTACCAATGATATGAGGAATAACTATATTAAAATACCTGAAGAGTTAACCCTAAATAGAGCAAAATAAACAAAAAGCTACCCGATTTTTGGTAGCTTTTGTCGTTATTTAATATTATTTTGTAAGTCGAGCATTTTCTATATATGCTTTTTCCCATTCAGGTGATATTTTAGATAACGCGATGGGACGAAAATTTTCTTTTTTCACTAAAGTATGCACAGAAGTCGCTGTTGCAGCTATTGTACCATCTTCATGTAAAATTTCATAACCATATGTAGTACGAAGACGTGAGTGAGATTCAATCCAAGTGCGAATTGTCGCAGTCTGTCCATATCGCATTGCCGCTTTATATTGAACTGAAAAATCTAACACTGGCGATAAATATCCATCGCGCTCAAGTTGTGCATACTCAAATCCTAAATCTTTAACAAGTTGAGCTCTACCGATTTCACACCAAATAATATAATTGGCATGGTACACTACACCCATTTGATCTGTTTCCGCATAGCGAACTTCAATTTGTTTTTCTGATATAAACATTTCTTTCACCTCATGTTTAATAATACATTGATATAACTTTTTTTGTAACTTTTTTCTACCTTTAGAGAAAATATTTGAATTAATTAGTATTTTTAATTTAGTCAATACCTTTCGAGATACTAATTATGTATATTACTAATACTTACTACCCTATGCAAAATATCGCCTGTCTTATAATTATCTTTTCATCAGACAAAGCAGATACCTCTGAAGATGAGGCAAATGGAAATGTTGTAGCTATATCAAGAGGTAAATTTGATGGACGTACGGCAACATCTATAAAATTCAAGCACGAAGAATTTATCAACTTTGGCTCTTTACTTAGGCGATTTCAAATAAAATAAATTATACTAGTGCTATTAAAAAATTGAATAACTACCCTTTTTGGTAGCTTTTATAATAATGCTTATACTCACCCTCAACGTTTTACCAGCAAATCCGAACCTTGTACTTTATTCATACAAAAGGAGCAATTCTTTTGTATGAATTGCTCCCTTCATTTTATCTATGTTGGTCTTACTTGTATCATTTACTTCTAATAGTATTTTAATACCGTTTTCTTTTAGCTGTTTATGAATGGCCCAAATGGCCGTAAACGAATTAAGATTTTTAGGCATTTTCATTCTAGCCTAGATTAAGAGTTAAAATGTTCTTTTCAAACATTCCTAGGAATAGACCTATTACTCAATTATCGTTTTTCTCTTGATCCTTTTTGGAGTAATATCACCTGTCATCAAAATAGAGCTCCCTATTTTGATGTTGACGTTCAATTTCCTCATGCACATGTAATACTAATAGGATTAGAAGGATAACCGTCAACAACCTGTGTAAAAACATCCATCGTTTCTTCAATTTTTTACGAAACATATACGTATGTGTCAGGAGCAAGGCAACAAAGAAGCTGATAGTACCCAAGTTAAAAGTAAGAAGTTTAAGCATAAATTGCATATCAAAAAAGTTAGTAGTTTTCTGGTTCCCAGCCATAACGCCATGTAAAAGGCTGGTGATGATCATAAATATCCCTAAATTCATGTGAAATTTCCTGAAAAGGCGGTTTAAGTGACGATTTCCGCTAATGCGTACAATGTATTTCAGTGCTAACAAAACGGTAAATGTTGCTGCAAACCAACCAAGTATTTCACTAATAATCATGTTCAACTATAAACTTGTAAATCTTTTTTCTATTTTTTTAAGCCACTTTTCTCTCTTTTCATTTGAGCTCGCTTTTACCATATTTAAGCTCAACCATTTCACATTTTTCATTCCTGATTTCTTTAAAGTTCCTCTTATAAGCGACTTTTTAATAGCATCACCATATATTAACTTATACATAATTGCCGGTGTATTCATCGTGGTAATCACTGTTGCAGACTTAAGATTATCCAACAGTGTAACCATTCCATAACCTGAATTTGTATAGTCGTAGGTTTCTCCAGGAAAGATGACTTTATCAACAAAGCCTTTCATTAAAGCAGGCATCAACTCCCACCAAATAGGAAAAATAAAAACCAGATGATCTGCTGATTTAATGCGCTGAATATAATTCAGAGCTTGTGGATCAATAGATTTTTTATTTCTGAATGCTAATAAGTCATCTGCAGTCATGACTGGATTAAATTTATCACGATCTAAATGTATGACATCCATTTCGTGACCTGCTTTTTCAAGACCCCTTTTAACTGAGTCTAAAATTGCATGACAATAACTTCCTTCATATGGATGATTAAAAACAATAGCAACTCTCATAATCAATATCCTCCAATAAATGATTCATATTTTCTATGAGATTTTAACTCCCTATTCCGGATCGACGCATTAACATTTGTTAATATCAGATGATATTCTATTGCGAATTCTACTTAATGAAACAGATGTTATGCCCAAATACGACGCAATATAATGATGAGGAACGCGCTCTAAAAGTTGTGGGTTTTGTGAACATAACTCTACATACCTTTTCTGTGGTGAATCTTTTATTCGAGAAAGAAATAATTTAGTATAATTCACAAATCTATCAGCTAATTTTTCTGAGAAGTATTCTTTTAGTTGAGGAAACATGTTGAGCATTTTTTGAAAATCTTCTTTTTCAATTATAGTAAGATGTGAGCATTCAACAGTTTCTATGTTAAATAAACTTGTTTCATTGTTGTAAAAGCTTTCAAAGGAAGATACCATTTGTTGTTCGAAAAAAAACTGAAAGGTAATATCTCTTCCGTCATCATTAAACCATAATCTCAAGCAACCTTGATTTATAAAGTAAATTCGACTCGCCATTTCGCCTTCTCTTAATAGAGTGGTCTTAGGAGGTACTCTAATCTCCGTAAACATTGTTTGTAGTTCTTCCCAATTATCTCTTATGTCAGGAATATGATTAAAAAATGACTTCATCATGCTGTTCAACTCCTATTATGCTATCTTAGCAATAATGTATTTTTTATTATAGAGTCTCCGTTAACTCTTTTAAATAAACAATCACTATTCAATCCCCATACAAAATAACCCTGCTTTAAGTTTACATAATATAATTATGGAATTACAAAAAGATGCCAGAAAGTAACTTTCCAGCACCCTATTTTCGTACAGTTCCTTAAGTTCGATATTTTTACAAATTAGTATAAAAAATTTTCATTTACTCTCACAAGCCCATCCATCTTTATCTCTGTCGTGCTTGCCTGCATATGCAGGATGCCCTTTTTGAACTCCGGATGGATAGTATTTTCGAAGCGCTGTACAATTTTGAAAGAATTTTGGAGCATTTGGATCAACATAGGTACCTGAATTTACATTTCCTTTAGTATCTGTCGTTGCATCCCCTTTATTTGCCGAACTATTTTTATTTGTAGTAGTTGTTGTTGTCGTTTTGCTAGTTTCTTTTGTTAAATAGCCTTTTAACACCCAACCCGTATATTTTCCATATGTAACCTTGTACCAGTCATCTTTTCTTGCAACGGCAGTCACTTTCTTATTTTTTGGAATGACAATTAGCGTTTTGCCAGCTTTATCTGGTTTATTGCGCATAGCGACTCCCTCTTTCGTATAAAAGTACGCTTTTATTTCTTTTTCCGTTGATGTTTCATCAGCATTTGCTATTTGAACTGTAAATACTGTCACAATCCATAATGTAAGTAAACTATAAATTACTTTTTTCATATCATTCATCTCCTCAAAACTATAGTATAAAACATATGTCACAATTTAACAATAAATCCATTTAAATAGCTATTCATCATAACTTGGGGTTGATTTCCGT